>JBBIVS010000562.1:0-2654 GCA_037439605.1 Draconibacterium sp.
CCGAACATATCAATGCCGATGTTTCGATTATCAGGATTGCTTATGTTTTGATTTCCATCATTTCGGTGGCATTTCCGGGAATTTTGTTTTACCTTATTTGTTGGGCAGTGATTCCTGAAAAACCGTTAAACGGATAGTTTAAAACCGGTTTACCAGCAACTTTTCCAAAGTTCAAAAACTTTGGAAAAGTTTAAAAGCAAAATCTACAATTGTTTCACCCCTTTCAGCGAAAGCTGAATCCGTTTACGGGAAATATCCACCTCTTTCACCCGCACCATCAAATGCTGTTGCAGCTTTACAATTTCGTTGGGGTCGGATACAAACCGGTCGGCTAACTCAGAAATATGTATCAATCCTGATTCTTTGATTCCCAAATCGACAAAAGCCCCGAAGTTGGTGATGTTGTTTACAATTCCGGGTATTTCCATTCCTTCGCGCAGGTCGTTGATTGACCGGATTCCCTCGGCAAATTCAAAAACTTTAATCGGTTTTCGCGGGTCGCGGCCAGGTTTTAAAAGTTCATTTTTTATGTCGGTCAGAGTGGGCAAACCTACCTCGTCGGTAACATATTTTTGTAATTCGATTTTAGATGCAAGTTCCTCATTTCGCACTAAATCACTGATTCTGCATTTCAAATCTTTGGCAATTTGCATTACAATTTTATACGATTCGGGATGAACAGCAGAATTGTCGAGAGGATTTTCACTGTCGGGGATCCTTAAAAAACCTGCCGATTGTTCAAATGCCTTTGGCCCCATTCTCGGTACTTTTTTCAACTCTTCGCGCGATGTAAACGGGCCGTTTTCTTTCCGGTAAACGGTAATATTCTCAGCCAGTTGTGGCCCCAGCCCTGAAATATAGGTTAGCAGGTGTTTGCTGGCGGTATTCAGGTTCACGCCCACCGAATTCACGCTCAATTCCACAACCGAATCGAGGCTGTTTTTCAGCTTTTTCTGGTCAACATCGTGCTGGTACTGACCAACACCGATACTTTTCGGGTCGATTTTAACCAACTCTGCCAGCGGGTCCATTAATCTTCGTCCTATTGAAACCGCACCCCGAACTGTAACATCATATTGCGGAAATTCCTGCCGGGCAATTGATGAGGCCGAATAAACCGAAGCGCCGTCTTCGTTTACCATGTAAACCCGCAATTCACGGTCGAACCTGAGTCGCTTGATAAATGCCTCGGTCTCACGGCTGGCAGTTCCGTCGCCAATGGCAACTGCCTCTATTTTATACATTTCCACCATCGAAGTCAGCTTTTTGGCGGCCATTTTAAAATCTTCCTGCGGTTTATGCGGGTAAATGGTTTCGTTGTGCAGCAGGTTTCCCTGTTCGTCTAAACATACAACTTTGCAGCCGGTTCGGTAACCGGGGTCAATGGCAAGCGTACGTTTTTGTCCGAGTGGTGGGGCGAGTAACAGTTGCTTCAGGTTTTCGGCAAAAACCCGGATGGCTTCTTCATCGGCTTTTTCTTTCGAAAGCGCGGCAAATTCGGTTTCAATCGATGGCTGGATTAAGCGTTTCAGGCTGTCTTTCACCGCCATTTCAACATGATCGGCGCAGGAATTCAGTCCAGTTACAAAAAAGCGGTTCAGATGTTCCAATATTTTATCAGCATCGGGTGTAATGGAAACTCTCAGAAATCCTTCGTTTTCGCCGCGGCGCATTGCGAGCAGCCGGTGCGACGGGCATTTTTTCAGCGGCTCTTTCCAATCGAAATAATCGCGGTATTTTTCAGCTTCCGTCTCCTTGCCCTTTATCACTTTTGAAATAATTTCGGCGCTGTTTTCAAATCCACGGCGCACAATATTTCTGGCTTTCTCGTTTTCGTTGATCCATTCGGCAATAATATCGCGTGCTCCTGCCAGCGCGTCATCCACAGTTTCCACCTGGTCATTCAAGAACGATGCCGCCCGTGTTTCAATGCTGCGTTCCAGTTGTTTCATCACAATTTTAGCCAGCGGTTCCAAACCTTTTTCGCGGGCGATGGTCGCTTTTGTCCGTTTTTTAGGCTTGTATGGCAGATAAATGTCTTCCAATTCCACAGAATCAAAACAGTTTTCAATTCTGGCTTTCAGCTCAGGAGTCAGTTTTTCAAGTTCTTCAATGGTTTTCAAAACTGTTTCCTTGCGTTTTTCAAGTTCGGTGTATTTTTCGTTCAGTTCTTTAATATTCAAAACCTGAACTTCATCGAGGCTTCCGGTGCGTTCTTTCCGGTAACGCGAAATGAAAGGAACCGTGGCGCCTTCATCCAAAAGCGAAATTGTGTTTAACACATGGTTTTCCTTTATGCCAAGGTTTTGGGAAATTATATTGAGAATTTTGGTATTCATCTTATTTTTTTTACGGAGAGCAAAGGTATGATAATTTCATTTTTTTGAACCTGGTTATTTTCCATCTCATCTGATACTATCAATTAATTAAGAAACCAACCAGGAGTTACTATTTTAGTTTTTCTTTGATTATCCATTCAGTAATTGTACCTCCAATGTCATCAATTAATTTGCCAAACTAGCGGACTGATTCAAATCCTTTAATTGAAATTTTTCCTTCATTCCATTGCTGCAACTTTCTGTACAGCGGCAGCAAATTTCCTTCTGTCAAGTTGGTTATGCTAATTTCAATCTTAATTCATTATTTAACCGGAG
>JBBIVS010000563.1:0-2613 GCA_037439605.1 Draconibacterium sp.
AAAATTCTTTGTCGAACGGCCACCGGCGGTAATCGTAAGTCGAAAGTTTCCTGTATTCATGGAATTTACGGTCGTTGGCGTACCATTCAATTTTATCAGGCGTCCAAATGAGCGTGTATTTGATAAACTTGTCGTAGGGGTTGGAAATGAATGTGCTGCCCGTACCGCTTGACTGATGCCCGGAACCGTCGGTACCCTCGAAATGACAGGTATAATGCAGCTTTTGCGACTCGACCCCGATGTATTCCATGATGTCGATTTCACCACTACGCGGCCAGCCGCCGTACTCGCTGTTGGACGGCATCATCCACAATGCTGGCCATGTTCCTTTGCCGGTGGGTACTTTAGCGCTTATTTCTATTTTGCCGTATTTCCAGTCGCCAATTCCTTTCGAAATAATGCTGGCGGAAGTGTAATCGGCTCCGGCGTATTTTTCCTTCCGTGCTTCTACAATAAGAACAGTATCTTCAATCCGGGCATTTTCCAATCGTTTACTGGTGTAAAACTGAAGTTCGTTATTTCTGATTTTGCCCGTTTCGTAACCCCATTTTGTGCTGTCGGGCAATCCAGGGGTGTTAAACTCGTCGCCCCACACCTTAACGTATTTCTGGGCTGATATATTTCCGGAAATCAGAATTATTGCAGCAAAAGTTAACCATTTTCTCATCATTCAATTTTTTTACTTTTTACTTTTATTTTGATTCTTTTGAATTTTCTCTGCTACCTGCTGAATCACTTTTATTTCGTTGTATTCACTACAATGACCTTTCACAGGTGAGAAATTAATTGATGCATCTGTTTTAGGGTTGTCCATGGTTTTCAGCATTTCGTCGAAAGCCCGCATTGCAGGATTCAGGTAAAAGTTATCCATATCTCCGGTCCAAACCCAAATTTTTCCCTGGATTTTTGGGCCAAGAGTTTCCCAGTTACTTTCAACATGTTTTTTCAGATCGTGTTTTTTCCAATATTCAGCAACTTCGCGGTCAATTTTACCGGTTATTGGGTCGAACATCGGTTTAGGCAGACCATCTTCACCTTTCGGACTGAATAGCGCAGTGAAAGCGCTGAATTGGCCGCCCGACGTGACATACGTGTCAGAGTATCCCAGCACATTTTCAAACTGTATGAAGTCTTTCTGCGATAAAATAGGTTCGCCGGTAATGTCGCGCATTATCGGACGTAAATAATCGTATTCGTTATAAAAGGCATTTTCGTCCTTATAAATGTTTATTAGCTGGCAATTTTCAAAATCAACCTGATCGGGGCTGTATGAAAAACATCCACTGAAAAAATCGGGATAAAAAAGTTGAAGCGCCAGCGAAACCCAGCCGCCAGTACTGCATCCTTCCACAAAACGCGATTCAGGAGTTCCCATTCCGCGAAATTCCTTTTCTATAAAGGGAATCAATTCTTCTGTCAGCGCCGTTCCGTAAGGTCCGCTGTTTTCCGAATCAAGCTGGTAGCAATCGCCAAACGGACCTTCACCATCCAGGTAAACATTCAGAATTTCAGGCGCTTCGTCCGAAGTCCACCAATCCATATTTCTTAAAAATCGGCTGGCTCTCGTGTATCGGCCTCCGTAACCTGCAATATTGTAACGAACTGCATATTTCTGATTAGGTTGATCATAGTAGTTTCGTGGCAGAACAACAGCCGCCTTCAACCTCATTTCCTTGCCCCACCATTCTGAAAGTACATCGCTTTTGATGTTTACCTCTTTCAATAATTTATGTTCTGCAAGTTTTTCAGGTTGAACGATTTTTGTCAGTGGCAATTCGATGGATGTATTTTCCTTTAGTTCAATCTTTAAAACTTCGCTGTACAAGTTTCCCGGAGCATTTATGCGTGACTCGTTGAAATCCTGATCCCACAATATCTGGATAGCATATTTCCCGTTTGGGATTTTATCAAGCGAGAGGTCAACAGATTTAATAAGGCTTGCAGTTCCGTCGAAAATAAATTGTTCAGTGCCATTCCAGTTTTCAGGATTGGTTGCAAATATGCGGTTCGATTTGTTTGGCCAGGTATTCAGCCGGGGTTCGCGGTTATTTCCATCGGCAATAAAAAGAAAAATCCTTCCTTTTTGATGAAAATCTTTTAAAACTTCTTTCGAAACCGTGGTTGAAATTTGTAAAGTGCTGGTCTGGGCATGTGATTTACAAATGTATAATAAGCTAAAAATCAGATATAAGAATGTAATTTTTTTCATTTATAAGGATGTTGGTTTAAATAATAAATCAAAAATAGAAAACATCGGAAATAATAACTGATAAATGATGGTGATTTTTAAAGTTAACATTTCCTAGGAATTCAAAAAAACGAAAAGTTGAATAATGAAGTTTTGTATCTTTGTTAATCGAAAGTATTCATATTAAACCATATTACAATGATATTCAAATATCAAAAACCATTTCCGGTTTTAAAAGATGATACCAAATACCGGCTGTTAACTAAAGATTACGTTTCGATTCTGGAAATTGACGGGCGTGAGATTTTAAAAGTTGAACCCACAGCTTTGGAATTTCTTGCAAAAGAAGCATTTACCGATGTTTCGTTTTACCTTCGCACATCGCATCTGGAAAAACTGGCCAAAATACTTGAAGACCCGGAAGC
>JBBIVS010000564.1:0-2609 GCA_037439605.1 Draconibacterium sp.
ACTACATGAGCGATTTTGTAGTGAACATGATTAAAAACTACACATTCCTCAACTCAGGTTTGGTTATTGAATACAACGGCGAAAGATATTATTCGAAAAACGGGTTGCGCGATTTGTTGGAGGAAAACATGGACCACGACCCCATTTATCCGATTATTCACTTAAGGGGCGAAGATATTGAAGTTGCCATCACCCACGGAAACCAGTATGGAGAGGATTATTATTCGTTTGTAAACGGGCAGCACACATCGCAGGGAGGCACGCATTTACAGGCATTTCGCGAAGTTCTGGTTAAAACCATCCGCGACTTTTACAAGAAAGATTTCGACCCCTCGGATATTCGCGCATCGATTGTTGCCGCAATCAGTATTAAAGTTGAAGAGCCTGTTTTCGAATCGCAGACAAAAACCAAGCTGGGATCGAAGGATATTGGCCCCGACGGACCTTCGGTGAGGGCGCATGTGGCCAATTTTCTGCAAAAAGAACTTGACAATTTTCTACATAAGAATCCCGACACTTCATCGGTACTTTTACGACGCATCCAGGAGTCGGAACGCGAAAGAAAAGCAATTTCGGGCATTAAAAAACTGGCCAAGGACAGGGCAAAAAAATCGAGTCTGCACAACAAGAAACTTCGCGACTGCCGTATTCATTTTGATGATATTAAAAATCCAAGGTACGAGGAATCGAGTTTATTTATTACCGAAGGAGATTCGGCCAGTGGTTCTATTACAAAATCGCGCGATGTAAATACCCAGGCGGTTTTCAGTTTAAGGGGCAAACCGCTGAATACTTACGGGCTCACTAAAAAAGTGGTGTACGAAAACGAGGAGTTCAATCTTTTACAGGCTGCTTTAAACATTGAAGAGAGCATTGATGATTTGCGCTACAACAAAGTAATTATTGCAACCGATGCTGATGTGGACGGAATGCACATCCGTTTGTTGCTGATTACTTTTTTCCTTCAGTTTTTCCCGGAATTAATCCGGAAAGGACATTTGTATATTCTGCAAACCCCGCTTTTCAGGGTTCGGAACAAGCAAAAAACCTATTATTGTTATTCTGAAGCCGAAAAAATTAAAGCAATAAACCAACTCAGGGGAAAGCCCGAAATTACGCGCTTCAAAGGGTTGGGCGAAATTTCACCCGATGAGTTTAAAAACTTTATCGGTAATGATATCAGACTTGAGCCGGTGATAATGAAAAAGCATGAATCGATTGCGCAAATGCTTGAGTATTATATGGGAAAAAACACTCCCGAACGACAGGATTTCATCATTGAAAATTTGTACGTTGAAAAAGACGAAGTGGCATAGTTTGGAATCTTATCCAAAAACTACTTTTCAAATTTCTCGTATTTTTGAAAAATAAAGGAAAGATTATGACGACATTGGAATTAAAAAAGAAGTTGATTAAACGGATTAATAGTCTTGATGACGATTTGTTGCTTCAGGAAATATCTCGTATAGCGGGCATTGGCGACGAAGATTCGGATATTTATTATTTTACAAAAGAAGAAAGGGAAGCAGTAGAAGAGGCGCGAAAACAATACGCACGAGGAGAATATTTAAGCAACGAAGAGGCAAATAAACTTTTTGATGAATGGTTAGACGAGTAGTTTGGGTGCCATTAGCCATTGACGACAAGTTTCAAATCTTACGTTATTGGGATAATAGAAATAAATCAAAAACTTATAGCAAGAAGTTAAATAAGCTTCTAGCTAATGCAGCTAATCTTGTTGGCAAATACCCTTTTATGGGAAAAAAGACAGATGTACCAAACATCAGGGTTAAAATCGCAAAGGATTATTTTATAGTTTATGAGATTTTGAAAGATAAAATATTTATCCTCCGAATTTGGGACACGAGGAGAGATCCTGAAAAATTGATGTACTAAAAACAGATAAACTCAACTTTGATAATAAACGACAGCAAAAAACGGAATGTCAGAAGAAAATATAAATCGCGAGGAATTGCCGGAAGTGCCTCTTGAACAGGAAGAAGAGGTGGTTGATGAAGTTGTGTACCTGTCGGGGATGTACCGCAACTGGTTTCTCGATTATGCCTCTTATGTAATTCTTGAGCGGGCTGTGCCTTACATCAACGACGGGCTGAAACCGGTTCAGCGGCGCATAATGCACGCCATGCGCGAAATGGACGACGGCCGGTTCAACAAGGTTGCCAACATAATCGGGCAAACCATGCAGTACCACCCGCATGGAGATGCTTCAATCGGCGATGCAATTGTTCAGCTTGGACAAAAAGAACTGCTGATTGACACGCAGGGTAACTGGGGGAATATTTACACCGGCGACGGTGCAGCCGCACCCAGGTACATTGAAGCAAGATTGTCGAAATTTGCGCTCGAGGTGCTTTTCAACCCAAAAACCACGGTCTGGAAACTTTCTTATGATGGACGGAAAAGAGAACCGGTGACACTTCCGGTAAAATTCCCGCTGCTTCTCGCTCAGGGCGTCGATGGCATCGCTGTTGGTCTGGCTTCAAAACTCTTTCCACATAATTTTAACGAACTTATCGATGCATCAGTTGCCTACCTCAAAAACCAGGATTTTGATTTGCTTCCTGATTTTCCGACCGGAGGTTTGGCCG
>JBBIVS010000565.1:0-2602 GCA_037439605.1 Draconibacterium sp.
TTACACTGTAAACTCTGTTTTCCATGATATATAGATTTTATTGACTTGTAACAATTCAAATAAGAAATATCGAATAAGGAATAAGAAATCAGAAAGTATTGATTCTTAATTTATTTTGATTTTCCCTTTTACATTTCTTATTCCTTATTTCTTATTTTGACTTTCTTTCTTGCTTTTCAATAATGCAGCGAGGGGCCTTACTCCGGCAGCAGCTACCAGAACGGATAACCTTTGGCTTTGTGCAAAAACATATAGTGCGGAAACAGTTTTATCCAATGCCCTGCAAGCCCGATTTCCCCAACGGTTGAATTAATATCCCGTCCCCATTCAGGAAATCGCTGCCAGTCGGGAGCGATAGGTGAAACCGTCATGTTTGCTCCCAAACCCCTGGTAAGGCTGAAACCCGCTGAAACAATGCAGGCAGCACCCATTCGTCCCATGCTTGCGGTGTGTTTGTGCAGCATTTTTCCCGATTTATTGGCTTCTGCAATATTTTGTGCAATAATTTTTCCGGTAACTCCCGAGGGCATCCCGGTGCGCGGCGGCGCAGGCGAAATTGCTGTTCCGTTTTTACTTTTCATCGGTTTCGAAATGGGATGAGATGGTGCAAACGCAATTCTGGCAGCATAAATATTTTCATAAACCGGACTTTGATAGGTTTGCGGCCAGTCGTTAATCCGCCAGTCTTCAATAGGTTTTGGAGTGTAATGGGCATCCACTTTCATGAATTTGTTGGGGGCAAAAAGTACTGATGCAATATCTTCACCCGATTTATTAAAAGCATTGATATCGTGACCCGAGAAAGCCGGAATCAGCATTGCAAAATCAAATTCTGCCGTGTGCATTTCACCGTCATGGGGTTCGTAATATGCAACACCCGGCTCCACTTTAATTACACCTGCCTGTTTAATCCATTTAATGTTGATTTCGGCAAAAACCGATTCTGTAAAGACTTTGGATGAAGTAATATATCCGCCCCGTTTAACAAAGGCGCCGCCCATTCCAAAATCGCCAACTTCATATTCGTTCGAAATCCAGGTAATTTCGGCCAGATGCGAAAGATTCCTTCTTTTCAGTTCGAATGCAATGTTCAGCGCATATTAAGAAGCTGCACTCTGGCAGGGTGCGACCGGGTGGCGGGTTCCCATTAAAAATCGCCGTTTTTGTCCCATTTTCATCAATGTACTACATTTTTGAGGTTCTTCCCAAGAATGAGCTGCGTGGTCATAAGTGCAAACGGAAACTGTGTTTTTCCCCGGTCCCAATCCTTCGGTGGCTTCAAAATTCAGTTTCGGTCCGGTGGCGTTTACCAGATAATCGTAAGTTACACGTTCGGTTTCTCCCTTTTTGATTTCGTTTGTGTACATGATTTCCACAAAACTTTTTTCCGAAGTTGAATCGCCTTCAGGATAAATGGCGGTTACTTTGGCCTGTTTAAATTCAATTCCCCAGTGGTTATACATTTTTTCGAGTTTAAACCGAACCTGGTCAACACTCATTCTCCCGACGCCAACCCAGACATTCGACGGAACCCACTGGTAATATTGGCTGGGTGAAACCACAACCACTTTATGTTTTTTCCTAATTACTTTTTGACAAATGCGGCGGCGGTACGCCCCGAAATGCCCGCACCTAAAACTACAACTTTCATGGTATTTAATTTGATTGATTAAGGCTTTTAAATTTATCAAAATTTAATGTAACTTCAGAAATTATTATATCAAAATCATACAATTATGAATAAAGCAGTTACTATCGCATCGTTTACCAGCAATTTCGATATGAAATATATTCTTTTCAAAGAAATGCTTGGGGAAGCCGGAATTGAATACGTTTTGGTAAATGAAATTACCAGCACAGTTGACGGAGTTTATGCCGGCAGCCCAACAAACATGGGGATTGAAATCCGGGTTTTGGAGGAAAATGCTGAAGAGGCTCTGGAAATCTATAATTCTATAAAATAGACAAATTGCAATTCCTTTTTCCGGGGAACCTGAATAGATTGCTCCGATTCCATTAGAAATCTGATGGGCAAAAAACATATCGTCAAACCTTTGCAGGTTATAGAATGAACTTTCATAAAACATGATTTTTATTACATTTGTATATGTCAAAATCTAAAAAATATAAAACCTTCGCCCTACTAAAGGAATATACTAATAGTTTTTCAATATCGGAGAATCGTATAGCTCATATGATTGCGGATTTAGACGATTTTGTAAAAAAGATTAAACACTCTAAAAATAACGTGAATACAAAAGGGCAAACATTAAAACAGGGAAAATAAAACGAACATTGCCAAATTATGTCACAAAGATGATTCATTATAAGCGAGTTACACGCAAGAATGGCTTTATTGGGCTGGCATCGAATTCATTTAAAAATTAACAATTATAAGGAGATGAAAAGTTTAATAGAATGCACCAAACATAATTGCAAAATATTAAACAAACATAATGTCGAATATCTTAAAGTAGGTGGAACTGCTGTTGCAATCCATGGATACGCCAGGTTATCAATGGCGTCTGATGGATCGATTTTAGGAAAACATGATTTGGATTTTTGGTATAATCCAACTTATGAAAATTACTTTAAGTTATTA
>JBBIVS010000566.1:0-2583 GCA_037439605.1 Draconibacterium sp.
TGTTGCATGTTGTAAAAATCGGCTGCCCCTGAAAAAACAACCTCAGCATTGCGGTTTAACATCCCAAAATAGTAATTGAGGTTTGCTCCCACCGAAAGAAACTTAAAAGGCTGAAAAGAAGCGCCAAGAAAAACATTTGAAATGGTGCCTGCACCATAATAAGTCGTTCGCACAGGCCCGGTGTTTTCAATATTCTGTTCAACTACCACATTGTAGCCAACATCCGAAAACGGAACCAATCCCAGGCTGGTGCCCAGGCGGTTATTGATTTGAAAGTTCATCGCAAAATACTGGAAATTGACATCGTTTGCAATCATCTTCCCAATATTATCTTCAAACTGAACAGCGCTGGCATCAATCGCAAATTCGAACATGAATCCCAGCGAGTCAACAGCATCATAAGAAGCCGGGTTGCCCATGTTAATCTGTTCGTTGTTTCTGCTGGCAATTGAAGCGCCCCCCATAGCAGTTGAGCGGCCAAAACTGTAATGGTGAAGTTCGCCCAAACCATAACGTGAATATGGCGATGATGTATTATTGTTAAACTGTGCGGATAATAATGCCGGGAGCATTACCAGTGCAACCAAAACAAAAGCTTTATTATATCTCCCCATTATATTCCAATATGCGGTTTAAACCCAAGGCTATTAAATTAAAGTTCACAAAGAAAGAGTTTTTTAATTTCTTATCAAAAAATTCAGCATCTCCACCTGTAATAATAACTTTTAAATTTGTATAAAATTCCTTAAAAGAATCAATTGCTTTATCAACCTCAAATGCAACGCCATTTTGAACTCCTGCCCTGATTGCTTCTTCGGTTGTTGTTCCATACAGTTTACCTGAATTTTGTTTTTTAACCAGCGGCAATTTCCCGGTAAACTTGTGAAGTGCCTTAAAGCGCATTTCAATTCCTGGCGAAATATTTCCGCCGAGGTATTGATGTTTATCGTTTACAATATCGTATGTTATTGCAGTTCCGGCATCAATAATCAGCAAGTTGGCGTTGGGATACAAATCAAAACCTCCAACTGCAGCGGCAATTCTGTCATTACCAAGTGTTTCGGGTGTTTTGTAACAATTTTCAATTGGCAATGGGGTATTTGAGTTTAATTCAATGAAAGTTTCAAATTTGTTTTTAAGGGTAGTTTTCAATTCAGCAGGGTAATCTTTTACCGACGAAAGTATCACTTTTCGCAACTCCGGATGTTCGTTTTGCAGAACAACGATATGTTCAGGCAGAAATTCACTAACTGGCACAGTAATCAATACTTCGCCCCTGTTAAAAACAGAAAACTTGGTACGTGTATTTCCAATGTCGATAATCAGGTTCATTTTAGTCGATAATTCTTTGGCTGATATCGAGCGCTTTAACTGAATGGGTAAGTGCGCCAATCGAAATATAATCAACACCGGTTGAAGCAACTTTTCTGATTCTTTTCAGTGTCATATTTCCTGAAGCTTCAATTTTTGCGCGTTTATTGATAAGGGCAACTGCTTCAATCATCATGGCCGAACTCATATTATCAAGCATAATAATGTCAACTCCCGCGTCAACTGCTTCCTGAACCTGTTCAAGGTTCGATGTTTCCACCTCAATTTTAATGCTTTTGGGTATTTTTTTTCTGATTGCTTCAACTGCAGGTTGTATTCCGCCCGCCACCTGAATATGATTGTCTTTGATCATTACCATATCATACAGTCCAAAGCGGTGGTTTGAGGCGCCGCCTATACGAACCGCGTATTTGTCGAGGTAACGGTAGCCGGGCAGGGTTTTACGCGTATCCAGAATTTCAACATCCAAACCCTGAATTTCCTGCATACAAAGATTGGCGTAGGTAGCAATTCCTGATAAACGCTGCAGGAAGTTGAGTGCTTTTCTTTCACCGGTTAACAATGCGCGGTAATTTCCTTTAAATTCAACAAGCACATCTCCCGGAAAAACTTTGCTGCCATCAGGTTTTAATTCATTCCAAACCAAATTTATATCAAATTTTCTGAACACCATTTCGGCAACAGGCAATCCGGCAACCACTCCTTCTTCTTTTGCCAATAAAATTGCAGTTTTATTTTCGCAGGGCGGAATCAGGTTGTTCGTTGTAATATCGCCATCGCCAATGTCTTCAGCATAAGCCAAATCAAACAGAACTTCGGCTGATTTTAATGTTTTGCTGTCCATTTTTCTATTTTCTTACAGGTTCAAATTGTATGTCATTATTTTTTTGCTGAATAATATGGACTACGAAATCGGGATTTTCGTTTGGAAAATCTTCGCGAATATGGCCACCCCTGCTTTCTTTGCGCACTAATGCAGCTTGCGCTATGAGTTTACAAACTGTGGCAGTGTTTTTAATTTTGAACAGGTTGTATTCATTCTGATAGTCAGCGAATTTCGATTCAATTTCTGACAGCCTTGCAACTGCTTTGCCAATTCCACCGGCATTTCGCACAATTCCGAGGTTTTCCGACATTAACCCGGCAATTTCGTTTTGCATTTCAAGATATAACGGTTCGTTTTTACTGTCGATATGAATTGGTTCAACGTCGTTTATCTGGCATTTGGGTTTTGGAAGTTTGTCAGCTTTT
>JBBIVS010000567.1:0-2582 GCA_037439605.1 Draconibacterium sp.
TTGATTGCCGTTGGTAATTCAAAGCAAATTCAGTTTGCCGTTGGCGAATTGCAGGGCGTTTTAACCGGAAAAGGACTGAAAACATCTGTAATGCCTGTTTCAAAAACAAACCAGCTCAAAAATGATGAGTACAGTATCGTTTTGCTGAATATCAGCGAAAAAGCCGGTTCCCAATTACTGAAAGGCTTGAAGGTTGATAAAACCGCCGGGTTGAAAGAAGAAGGTTTTTTAATTCAACTTTCAGGCAAAAACAAAAAAAACGTATGGATTATTGGAAAAGATGATGCCGGAGTTATGTATGGCGGACTTGAAGTTGCTGAAATTATTAAAATAAAGGGGCTCGATGCTGTGCAAAACCAGTTGCAGAATCCCTACATGAAAGTTCGCGGAACCAAATTCAACATTCCGCTTGATATGCGAAGTCCAACCTATACCGAACCCAGCGATGCGGCTCAGAAAAATATGGCCGAAATGTGGGATTTCGAATTTTGGAAGGAATACATCGACAATCTTGCACGATATCGATATAACCTCATTTCGCTCTGGAACATGCACCCGTTCCCATCGATGGTAAAAGTTCCCGAATACCCTGAAGTTGCATTAAACGATGTAAGAAGGAGCACAGGCCAATGGAAAGAGAATTATTCACTCAACGGCTTGGGTTTTGATGCACCCGAAATTATGAAAAGCTACGAGGTATTGAAAAAAATAACGATTGAAGAGAAAATTGATTTCTGGCGCAAAGTAATGGATTATGGCAAACAGCGGAATGTGAAATTCTATGTGGTTACCTGGAACATATTTGTTTATGGCGTGGATGGTAAATACGGCATTACCGACAAACTCGAAAATCCGGTTACCACCGATTATTTCCGTAAAAGCGTCAAACAGATGTTGCTCACCTATCCCGATTTGGCAGGGATTGGGCTCACCACCGGTGAAAATATGTACGATTATTCAGCCAGACAAAAAGAAGAATGGGCATTTGCCACATACGGACAAGGCGTTTTGGATGCCTTGAAAGAACAGCCCGAACGGAAAATTACTTTCATTCACCGGCAGCATCAAACAGAAGCAAAAGAAATTACAGCAATTTTTAACGATGTGCTGAAAAATGAAAACATCAACTTTGTTTTCAGTTTCAAATATGCCCAGGCACATGTTTACAGTTCTGTAAATCAGGTTTTTCATCAGGATTTTGTAAAAGATATTCAGGGCGAAAACCTGAAAACACTGTGGACACTTCGCAACGATGATAATTTTTATTTCCGGTGGGGCGCGCCCGACTTTGTGAGGGATTTCATGAAAAATATTCCATACGATGTTTCAGAAGGTTTTTATTATGGTTCCGATCAATATGTCTGGGGTCGCGAATTTATGGGTAAAAACAGCGTTGAACCCCGTGAGCTGGAAATCGTTAAGCACTGGTTTCAATGGATGTGCTGGGGAAGGTTGGGTTATAATCCCGAAATGGGCAATGATCGTTTTGTCCGTGTTATTCAATCCCGCTTTCCTTCGGTAAATGCAAAAGAAATGTTCGACGCATGGCAGAGCGCATCAATGATTTATCCACTGGTCACAGGGTTTCATTGGGGGCCGCTCGATTTTCAGTGGTACATCGAGTCCGGGCAATCGCAGCCATCCTATTCAAGAACTCCTTCAGGATATCATGATGTTAACCGGTTTATTACACTTCCGCCGCATAAAGGAACAAACAACATCTCAATACCCGACTATACAAAGGCATTTCTTGATGGAACAAAAATCAACGGAGAAACTCCTCTTCAGGTCGCCGATAATATTATTGAAAATGCCGATCGTGCTTTGAGCTGGGTAAGTAAGCAAAATACAGAAACGGGCAAAGAGCTGCGGATAACCATGGATGACATTAGTACAATGGCCCTGTTGGGAAAGTATTACGGTCATAAAATAAAGGGTGCAACTTATCTTTCGCTTTTCAGGAAAACTTTGCAAAGAGAATGGTACAATAAAGTTATTGAAGAGTTGAATGCATCGGCAGGTTACTGGAGACATTACACCGCCATTGCAAAGGCCAATTATTATAATCCACTGTGGACCAATCGAGTAGGTTATGTGGATTGGAAAAAAAACTTTGACTGGGCATTGTTTGACGTGTTGGCCAACGGTGGTGATTCAAATTTGCCATCCATGCCGGCCACAAATGGCGGTACAATTCTGGAAGCCGAAGATGCCGCTTACAAGGTTTCAGTATTTAATTCTGAAGTAAAAGGGTTCACCGGCAAGGGCTATCTCGATACAAAGGTGGGTGATTCGCGACATAACGTAACATGGAATTATAATGCTCCCGAATCCGGAAAATACATTCTTGAATTCAGGTACACGCTCCGAAGGGAACAGGATTATAACTCGCCGGTTGAAATTAATGGAAATACAGTTGGTGAAATCGAATTCCGGAAAACCGGTAATACCGGAGCCTGGGTTTGGGAGCGTGTTATGGTTGATTTGAAAAAAGGAGAAAACACTATCAGAATCTGGCCTGAAGGATGGGTGGTTTTAGATCATTTAAATATTCTGAAATTAAGCAGCAATTAAAAACTGGC
>JBBIVS010000568.1:0-2575 GCA_037439605.1 Draconibacterium sp.
ATTCACCGGGCTGGGGCAGTCAGATTTCCGATGAAAACAACCTGTCGTTTGAACTGCGCTTGTATCCAAATCCCGTTACCGACGGGAAAGTTACTGTTGAACTTGGCAATCAGGAAATTACAGAAATACGATTGACCAATATTACAGGAAAAGAAGTTTTTCTGAAAAAATTTCAATTTGCTGAAAACAAAAAACAAATTCAATTGAATCAGATTCCAAACGGGCTGTATATCATTCGCATATTTACTTCAGACCAAAAGCAGGTGGCAAAAAAACTGATGGTTTCAAAAAAATAATCCGGCTAATCTCATTTCCTTTTTAAAACTTAACAAATTTTTATTCTTTAAGATTTATTTTCCCCATCGCGGTTTTTTATCTTTATGAAAAAAAATTATGAATAAAATTTACATCGCAGTATTTATTGCATTTATTGTTTCCCAATCGTGTTCAAATAAAAAATCCGATCCCTGGATTATCTCCGCTCCCTCCGGTGACCAATATGTTACCATCGACAAAGCCGGACAAACCATAATACCCAATGGACGGATAATTGCACCGGCTGGTAAAAGCATTGTGGTTGCCCCACACCCTTACGGATTAACCCTGAGCCCCGACGGAAACACAGCGGTTACCGCAAATTCAGGGACCAGCCCGCTTTCAATTACCATTATCAGAAATATTCTTTCCGAGAATCCTGAAGTTCAGCAAATACCACCCGGACCGGCCACTGACAAAGGTGTGCTGGCCTCGGTTTTTATGGGATTAGCTGTTTCAAATGACAACAGTGTTGTATATGTTTCTGGTGGACAGGAAAACAAAATCTACATTTTCGATTTAAAAACGGGTGAAAAACGTGATTCAATTGACTGTTATTCTGTTTCTGAAAATGCTGATTATTCGCACGGTTATATTGGCGATATGGTTTTTTCGAGAGATGGTAAAAAACTTTACGCGGTTGACCAGATTGGGTTCAGGATGTTGATTATTGACACAGAAACCCGAAAACTGGAACACAATGTTCCCGTAGGCAGATACCCGTTTGGAATTTGTCTTTCCCCTGACGAACAAAAAGTATATGTTGCCAATGTTGGCATGTTTCAATACAGCATGATTCGCGGTATTACCGAAGAAAATGTAGTCGCAAGGGCGATGAAATACCCTGCTTTTGCTTACGGAAGCAAGGAAATGATTGAAGGAATTGAAAATGACAGTGTTTCCATTCCTGGTTTGGGAGAAATGAACTCACCCGACGCCTTTTCGGTTTTTACTGTCAGCATTACAAATCCTGAAAAACCAGAAGTAATCGCCAAAACAAAAACCGGCAACCTGGTGGGAGCGCTTGTTGAAGATATTCCGGCAGTGGGAGGCGCCAGCCCCAATTCGCTGGTGGCCACCGACAAGTATGTTTTTGTAACCAACGGGACCAACGACAATATCTCAGTCATTTCAATCGAAAAAGATACCGTTGTTAACACCATATATATTAAACCTGACGAACGGGTGAAGCAATTCCGCGGCGTAATTCCTTTTGGACTGGCACTTTCCCCCGATAATCAGCGCTTATATGTTGCCTGTTCGGGTATAAATGCAGTGGCGGTTGTTGATGTTTCAAAATTAAAAGTTACCGGCTTTATTCCAACCGGCTGGTTCCCGGCTAAATTAAAAGTGAGCAACGACGGGAAAAAACTCATCATTTCCAACGCCAAAGGTTTTGGCAGCGGCCCCAACGGAGGTTCAACTTTTAACCGCGGTCCCGAAGGAAGTTACATTGGCTCCTTGATGAAAGGCACAGTACAGGTGGTTGATATTCCAAACGATGAAGAATTAAAAAAATTTACAACGCAGGTTATTTCAAATAATTTCAATTTTGAAAAGGCAAGCTCTGAGAAATTTGCCGCAAGAAAAAATAATCCGGTGCCGCTTTACCCGGGCGAAAAAATCAGCCCGATAAAGCATATTGTTTTTATTTCGAAAGAAAACCGTACTTACGACGAAGTTTTTGGGCAGATTGAAAAAGGCAAAGGTGATCCGGAACTTTCGCGTTACGGAAAGGGTGTAACTTTCAGAAACAGTAAAAAAACGGCAATCGTTGAAAATGCCGATGTGATGGTGAACCACCTGAAACTGGCGAGGGAGTTTGCCATATCAGATAATTTTTATGTCGATTCAGATGTTTCTGCAGATGGCCACCGGTGGCTGGTAAATACTTATCCAAACCAGTGGATAGAAACAAGTACTTCGGCCAGTTACGGCGGCAACCGCGAATTTAAATTCGACTCGAAAGCGCCAGGTGTTTATGCCATGAACGGCGCTGCCGGCGCAATTTACCCTGAAGATTACAACGAAGCCGGCTCAATGTGGGATCACCTGGAACGGAACAACGTCAATTTTTACAATTTTGGGTTCAGTATCATGTTTGAACCCGCTGTTTATGAAGAAAAATATAAATACGAAGGAGTCAGGCATTACATCAATTACCCACTTCCCCAGCCCATCTGGAATCGTACTTCGAAACATTATCCCACTTATAATATGGCTATCCCCGACCAGTTCAGGATTGACCAGTTTCAAAAAG
>JBBIVS010000569.1:0-2566 GCA_037439605.1 Draconibacterium sp.
AAAAGACAAGCCGTTCACATTTGCTGCTTCGTTCAACATACAAAACAAGGCGGATATCGAACTACAACCGTTTTACGCGATTCACGATTCGCGGTACATGATTTACTGGATGTGGCTCACCGAATCGCAATACAAAAACTACATTGATTCGCTGGCGATTGTTGAAAAAGAAAGAATAGAACTTCAGAAACGAACCATCGATTTTGTGGCACCCGGCGAACAGCAACCCGAAGCCGACCACCAGATGGAAAAGATGAAATCAAACACAGGAAATTTCCAGGATGAATTCTGGCGCGATGCCCGAAACGAAGGGTATTTCAGCTACAACATGGCTACCAATTCCGAAACCGGATTGAGCCTGATGGTTCGTTACTGGGGCGCCGAGTGGGGAAGCCGGAAGTTTGACATTTTCATCGATAATGAAAAACTGGTAACCGAAGACAACACCGGTCGCTGGAACCAAAGTCAGTTTCAGGAAGTGAAATACGAAATCCCCGATTCGATGGTAAAAGACAAAAAGCAAATCAGGGTAAAATTTCAGGCTTTGCCCGGAAACACTGCCGGAGCGGTGTATTATATCAGACTGGTGAGAGAAAAGAAACAGGAATAAATCTTAACAGGAATAAATAAAAACAAGATGAATAAAGTAATTCGATTTTTTGCAATTCTGGCAGTAACCGGAATAGGTTTTCAAAGTTCATTGTCGGCTCAGGACGCCGGCGCAACTCAAACAGCGACAGTGCGGGTTGTTGAAGATGGCGGTACAGGAGCGTACCCGGCAATTATGTACACCGATAACTCATTGACAACACACACTGTTTTTCGTCCGAAAGATTTGAGCGTTTTCGGAGATAAAAACAAGTTGCCAATCATTGCGTGGGGCAACGGAGCCTGTGCAAATTCGCCGTGGGAACACATCAATTTCCTGTCGGAAGTAGCATCGCACGGGTTTTTGGTGATTGCCATCGGGCCAATGCCAAAAGAAGGGGAGCGCGGCGGTGGCCGTTCAACATCGTCGCAAATGACTGACGCCATTAATTGGGCCATTACACAAAACAGCGATAAATCAAGTGTATTGTACAATAAAATCGACATTTCAAAAATTGCCGTCAGCGGCATGTCGTGTGGCGGATTGCAAACCCTTGAAACAGCTCCCGACCCACGCGTTACTACAGCAGTTGTTTGCAACAGTGGCATCATTGGTGGTGGCGGTGGAATGCCCGGAATGCCTGCTTTAACCAAAGACCATCTGGCAAAACTGCACACACCCACGTTGTATTTGCTTGGTGGTGAAAAAGATATCGCTTACAACAACGGGATGGACGACTTCAATCGCATTAACCATGTTCCGGTTTTTGTGGCCAATATGGATGTTGGACACGGCGGAACTTACAGTCAGCCTCATGGCGGCGAGTTTGCCAAGGTGGCGACTTACTGGTTCAAATGGCAATTAAAAGGCGACAAGGATGCCGCAAAAATGTTTATCGGAAATCCTTGCGGGCTCTCCAAATCAACAGTCTGGAAAGTTGAAAAGAAGAATTTGGAATAGGATTTCATTAAAAAGATAGAATTCAATCAAATCAAATTAAAGATGAAAAAAAGGCAATTTTCAATGGTTTCAGCCAAAAGAAATATCATTCTTCTGACAGCGGCTTTTACAGCCCTGTTTTCGGCGACGGCATTCAGTCAGTCGGCCAATTCGCCTGTGTTTACCAATTTTGTGTACGAGGGCAACGACAAGGTTTATACCGACAACCCGCTGAAACCCGGCGAGTTTTACAATCCCATTTTGCAGGGCTGCTACCCCGACCCGAGCATCACCCGCAAAGGCGACGATTTTTATCTGGTAACTTCCACTTTTGCGATGTTTCCGGGTGTGCCGATTTTTCATTCCAGAGATTTGGTGAACTGGAAACAAATTGGCCACGTGCTCGACCGTAAATCGCAGCTAATCGTTCACGATTGCGGAATCAGCGCCGGAATTTACGCACCTTCCATCAAATACAACCCGTATAACGACACATTTTATATGATCACTACCCAGTTTTCAGGAGGATTTGGAAATATTGTGGTGAAAACAAAAGACCCGTTGAAAGGCTGGAGCGACCCGATAAAACTGAAATTCGAAGGAATCGACCCGTGCATCTTTTTTGATGATGACGGAAAAGCATATGTAGTGCATAATGATGCCCCCGATCAGGGAAAGGAATTGTATAACGGCCATCGTGTTATCAAAATTTGGGAATATGATTTGGAAAATGACCAGGTAAAAGCCGGAACCGATAAAATTATTGTGGATGGAGGAGTTGACCTTTCGAAAAAACCCATCTGGATAGAAGCGCCACACATTTACAAAAATAAAGGGAAATATTACCTGATGTGTGCCGAAGGTGGAACAGGCGGATGGCACAGCGAAGTAATCTTTAAAAGCGACAGCCCGACTGGGCCATATATACCCGCACCCGGAAACCCGATTTTAACTCAGCGTTATTTCCCGCGCGAAAGGGAAAACAAAGTGGATTGGGCCGGGCATGCCGATATCATAGAAGGTCCGGACGGCAACTGG
>JBBIVS010000570.1:0-1251 GCA_037439605.1 Draconibacterium sp.
TCGGTTTGATGGTGGGAAACGTATCATTGGTCGGAGTAATTATCGATGTGGAGGGAAAGAAAGAATATTATGCAGTAAAAGGTGGTGGGGCTTTTTGCAATGGCGAAAAATTCATCTTACCCGGTTTTGATTCCCGTTATATTCCCATGCTATTTCTGAACCATGGTTATGCTGAAACCGACAGAGCCAAATTCAAAAAATTGTCCGGTTTGCTGGCTTCTGATTTCAATATTCTGAAATTGGGAACTACCGCGCTTGAGTTATGTTACGTCGCTTCGGGTGCGGTTGACGGATTTATCTGTTCCGGTGACGAACTCTGGGATTTTGCTGCCGGAATTGTTATTGCACAGGAAGCCGGTTGTGTTTTTACCGATTGGAAAGGGAATTCCTGGGACGGAACAAATTCGCATTTACTGATTGCAAGACCCGAAATTCATAATGATTTGGTAAAGAAAATCAGGGATTTACAAAAATAACATTCGATTTACCTATTAATTCTTTTGACTTGAAAAGTCAGGACATTCATAACCGCATGGTCAACGACCTGCGGAATACAAAACCGAATGAACTACTGCCCGAAGGGCAGGACATAATGATAAAGTTGGGCGGGAAAGGGATAATGAGGTTTATTAAATCCTGCCTTTCAGGCAGCTGTCCTGTCTGGCGCAATAACCTTAGGTCGTTGACCCAAGGTTATGAAAATACAACACCTTCGGTGTTTCTATAACTAAAATAAATTAAAAGACACGTTACCTTTTCCCTTCCAACTCCCGCAAATGCTCCATTTTTTTACGCTCCAGAAATTCGCTGATTCCCTCGTCGTGTTCTTTTACGCGTTTGTTGCCGAATTCATAGATTTTATGTACCAACCCGTCGAGAAAATCGCGGTCATGCGAAACCAGAATCAAAGTTCCGTCGAAATCCAGCAGTGCCTGTTTCAGAATGTCTTTGGTACGCAGGTCGAGGTGGTTGGTGGGCTCGTCGAGAATCAGCAGGTTCACGGGTTCGAGCAACAGTTTTATCATCGCCAGCCTGGTGCGTTAGCCACCCGAAAGCACACCCACCGGTTTGTCCCACTCCTCACCGCCAAACATAAAAGCGCCCAGAATATCTTTGATTTTTGTACGGATATCGCCTTTTGCCACATCGTCGATGGTTTGAAAAACCGTCAGTTTTTCATCCAATAACGAAGCTTCATTTTGCGAAAAGTAGCCAATCATGGCGTTGTGGCCCAGCGTGAGTTTTCCGCAA
>JBBIVS010000570.1:1288-2563 GCA_037439605.1 Draconibacterium sp.
TTACCATCGTGGTTTTTCCCTCGCCGTTTTTCCCCACAAAAGCCACTTTGTTGCCGCGGTGAATCGAGAAAGTGGCGTCGGAGAACACCAGTTTCCCGTCATACGATTTTTCCACCTGGTCGGCAATTACCGGGTAGCTGCCCGAGCGGGGCGATGGCGGAAACCGCAGCCGCAGGTGCGATGTGTCGATTTCGTCCACCTCCAGCAGTTCCAGTTTTTCGAGCATTTTCACCCGCGACTGTACCTGCAGCGTTTTCGAGTAGGTTCCTTTAAAACGCTCGATAAACTGCTCCGTTTCGGCAATCATTTTTTGCTGTTCGTCGTAGGCTTTCTGTTGTTGTTCGCGGCGTTCCTTCCGCAGTTCGAGGTATTTCGAGTAGTTCACCTTATAATCGTAAATCCGGCCCATCGTCACTTCAATGGTGCGCGTGGTGATGTTGTCCACAAACCGGCGGTCGTGCGAAATCACCATCACGGCTTTGGCTTCGTTCACCAAAAAATCTTCGAGCCACTGCACCGATTCAATGTCGAGGTGGTTGGTGGGCTCGTCTAATAAAATCAGGTCGGGTTTTTTGAGCAGGATTTTGGCCAGTTCGATGCGCATCCGCCAGCCGCCGCTGAATTCGCTGGTGGGCCGCTGAAAATCGGTACGCAGAAAACCGAGTCCAAGCAGGATTTTTTCCACCTCGGCATCGAAGTTGATTTCGCCCTGACTGTACAGTTTTTCGCTAAATTCCGAAACCTGTTCTATAATGGCGGCATATTCATCCGACTCGTAATCGGTGCGCACGGTAAGCTGGTGGTTCAGTTCGTCAAGCAATGTCTGCATGTTCAGCACATCGGCAAAAGCCTGCGATGCTTCTTCAAAAAGGCTGCGTTTGTTTTCCGTCATCAAATGCTGCGGGAGGTATGCAATTACCGCATCTTTGGGTGCCGAAATCTTGCCGTGCGTGGGTTTTTGCGCGCCCGCCATAATTTTAAGGAGCGTCGATTTGCCCGCGCCGTTTTTGCCCATCAGCGCAATGCGGTCTTTGTCGTTTACCACAAAGTTGATGTCTTTGAATAAAGTGGTTCCGCTGAATTCAACACCCAGCCCGTCAATGGAAATCATGCAACAGTTTTAAAATTGAGGCGGCAAAGATAAAAAATGCTCTTTATTTCCCCTGTTTCCGCATATTTTCAATCCTGTCGTTTTGCAGAATCGCCCCAAACTGCTGCTCAAAACCATCCAACGGCGCTTTGGCCGGGGCAAGTTTTACACGGTGGCTGGCATCG
>JBBIVS010000571.1:0-1919 GCA_037439605.1 Draconibacterium sp.
AAAGCCGGATTGTAAACCCGCTTAACGGAACGGTAATTGCCAAATATGCAGAACAAAATGAAATGGTTTCTATGGGTAAGCCGTTGTATAAAATTGCTGATTTATCCGAAATTATTCTGCGTGTTTATATTTCTGCTAACCAGTTGCCACAGGTTAAACTCAATCAAAAAGTAAAAGTCCACACCGATGATGGCAGCGGTGGATTTCGTGAAGATGAAGGAACAATAACCTGGATTAGCGACAAAGCTGAGTTTACTCCCAAAACCATTCAAACCAAAGAAGAACGTGCCAACCTGGTTTACGCCATGAAAGTAAAGGTGAAAAACGACGGGAGATATAAAATTGGGATGTATGGGGAAATAAACTTTTAAAAGCCTCTTCGGGAGTGGGAAAACAAAGATTCTGGATTCCTGATACTGGATACTGGATTTTGTCATCGAAACCCGGAACTTTAAACTCGAAACTTTAAACTTTAAACTGGCATGTCCGACGTAATTCTGAAAAACATCACAAAAACCTTCAACAGGGGCGAAACCCGTGCGGTAAACGATGTGTCTTTTACGGTGGAGCAAGGCGAATTGTTTGGGTTGATTGGCCCCGATGGCGCTGGCAAAACAAGCATTTTCCGTATTCTAACAACTTTGCTTTTAGCCGACAGCGGAACCGCAATGGTGAATGGCTTTGATGTTGTGAAAGACTATCGGGCAATTCGCAATCAGATTGGTTACATGCCCGGCAAATTCTCGCTTTACCAGGATTTGACAGTGGAGGAAAACCTCAGCTTTTTTGCAACTGTTTTTAATACCACCATCGAAGAGAATTACGACCTGATAAAAGATATTTATATTCAGATTGAGCCTTTTAAAACCCGCCGTGCCGGAAAACTTTCGGGAGGGATGAAGCAAAAACTGGCCTTGTGCTGTGCTTTGATCCACCGGCCAACCGTACTTTTTCTTGACGAGCCAACCACCGGCGTCGATGCTGTTTCGAGAAAGGAATTCTGGGAAATGCTGAAACGGCTGAAAGCACAGGGAATTACAATCCTTGTTTCAACACCTTACATGGACGAAGCCATGCTTTGCCAGCGGATTGCGCTCATTCAGAATGGTTCAATTCTCTCCATCAACACACCCGAAAACATTATCCGGCAATTTCCGCAGAAACTCTACTCAGTGCGTTCAGGGCAAATGAGCCGGCTGCTTGCCGATATCAGGCAGTTTCCGGAAACGGCCAGTTGTTTTTCATTTGGCGATGCGCATCATGTTACTTTTTCAGAAAACAAAAGGCTCCCGAATGAATTGATGGCTTTTCTGAAAACAAAAAATCATCTTGATGTTGAAATGAAGGAAATCATGCCATCCATTGAAGATTGTTTTATCGGTTTAATGAAGTGAAATGGAAACCAAAACAGTAATATCAACCGAAAATCTGACGAAACGTTTTGGCGATTTCACCGCGGTAAACGAAATCACTTTCGATGTTCATTCTGGTGAAATCTTTGGTTTTCTCGGTGCAAACGGCGCCGGCAAAACCACCGCCATGCGTATGTTGTGCGGTTTGCTGGCCCCAACTTCAGGGAAGGCAACTATTGCAGGATTCGACGTATATCATCAAACCGAAAAAATAAAGAAAAATATCGGTTACATGAGCCAGAAATTTTCGCTTTACGAAGATTTGACCATTCTTGAAAACATCAGGTTTTTTGGTGGAATTTATGGAATCGACAGGAAAATAATCAAAACAAAAAGCCTCATATTGGTTGAGCAACTTGGTTTGAAAGATGAGGCATCGAAACTGGTTCGGTCGCTGCCGCTGGGCTGGAAACAGAAACTTGCTTTTTCAGTAGCCATTTTTCACGAGCCCAAAATTGTGTTCCTCGATGAACCAACAGGCGGGGTTGACCCGGTAACACGGCGTCA
>JBBIVS010000571.1:1929-2553 GCA_037439605.1 Draconibacterium sp.
GACCTGATTTATGCCGCAGCCGAACGCGGGATCACAGTTTTTGTTACCACGCATTACATGGATGAGGCTGAATATTGCAACCGCATTTCGATGATGGTTGATGGCTGTATCAAAGCGCTCGACTCGCCCGCCAATCTTAAAAAACAGTTTGGCGCGGCAAATATGGACGAAGTTTTTTACCAACTGGCCCGCGGGGCAAAACGGGGAGAATAAGGGCCTCCCCCGACACCTCGAGAGAGGGGGAAGGAAAACGAAAATGACAGAATGAAACAGTTTATTGCATTTGTACGAAAAGAATTTAATCACGTTTTTCGCGACAGAAAAACATTGCTTTTGCTTTTTGGTATGCCGGTGGCACAAATTGTTTTGTTCGGTTTTGCCCTCACAAATGAAATAAAGAACTCGCGCATAGTGGTTTGCGATTATGCCAACGATGTTGCCACACACCGGATTATCAACAAACTGGAGGTGAGCAGCAACTTCGAAATCGAGCGGATTTTATTGAGTCATCATCAAATTGAAGAGGCTTTCAAAGAAGGAAATATTAAACTTGTGGTTGTGTTCCCGGCAAATTTCCAAAACGACTTAACCCATTTGAACAAGGCGAATGTTCAGATTATTGCC
>JBBIVS010000572.1:0-2553 GCA_037439605.1 Draconibacterium sp.
CCAACTTCTTAAAACCGGGCATTTGCAAACAAATAAAATAAATTCCCGGGGTAATATTTCCGCCAAACGAAAACTGTTGCCGCCCTGAATTCAGATATTTATTGGCAATCACCTCAATCAGTTTGCCATCGGCCGAAAACACCGAAAGATTGATTTTTTGAAACGCCGGGTTCAGGAATGAAATTTCAACGGACGAATTTGCCGGATTGGTAAAAACCTTAAAACCGGCATCATTTTGCCGGATTTGGTTTATCGCGGTTTTAAGTTCCGAAATCACCAGAAATTGTGGTGTTTCGGAAAGGGTTAAGTCAACGGTTGAACCGGTTAAATTGAGTTCTGTTTTTTCGCCGTCCAAATCTTTGTCTTTAAGCTGAACGATGTGCGCGTATTTGGGCTGGTAACCCATGTCGAAAGTGTAATTCTGCGTATTTCCCGTATCGGTTTTTGAGTTCCTGGCCCGTGTCCAGAGTGCGTAAATTTTCTCGTTGTCGTTGTTTGCAAATTCGAAACAAAATACTTCGTTGTTTCCAACGGGTTCGCGATATGAGACCACGCGGTTGAAAACCGCGTCACCCATGGTGTTTTGAAGGGTAGCCAGATAGTAAAATGAAGGTTTTTTTGCCAGTCCGCTTGCATGATCGGAAATAATACCGCTGGAGCTGTACTGAAGCGTGTTTTTGCTGTCGGGGTCTTTGTCCATAAACAAAAAAGCTTTTTCGAAACCCATTTTCAGTGCAATGAAGTATGAACGGATAATGTAATTGGCCTGTTGCTGTGCAGGAGCGTAAACATACGAATGGCTGACGCCGTTCAAAAAGGTATCCCACCCAAATTCGGTGAGCCAGACCGGGATTTCGGGAAGTGTTTTTTTACACCAGTCCATAAAACCGTTCATGGTTTTTTCAAAACCGTAACTTTCGTTTTCAGGCGAGTAACCATTTTTTTGGTCGGTGCAATACGTGTGAATGTTAATCACATCGAAGGGCACACGGCCGTTTGAAGCAGCCAGGATTTTCTGAATGTAAACCGGGGTAGTTGTTGCCAAACCTGCCAAAACGTGCATTGCAGTTGAATCGACCGATTTAATTCCAAGTAAAGGATAACCGGACGTTGTTTCCACCCCAAAACCATCATGTACTGCATTGCAGTAAACAGCGTATTTTTCAGCCGGCCACTGCGGGGTTTCCCACCAGTAGTCGGGTTCGTTATCATCTTCAAAATATTTGATGTAGTTCAGTCCCGAAATTTTATCGGCGGTTTCCAGTTTCGATTTGTCAATTTTTTGTGCGCCGTACCTTGCAACCAACTGGCCCATAAATTCGAGTTTATCGAGGTAATCTTCGGCTTTAGTGCCATCTCCCTTTGAGTAAGCACCGCGGGCAGTTCCGGCCCAGGCGGGTTTATCTAAAACGTCAATCAGTACATTTATTCCAAGCCGTTTACATTCGTCCATAAATTTATTGTGGTCGGGCCAGGTGTATCCCTGCGGAACGGTGGTGATGTTGTCCCACTTGTAATAATTATCTGCAACTTCGTAATGCCCCCAGGAATGATATTCACGCATCCATTTGGCGCATTTGGCAAGGTCGGAAAGGTATTTCTGATCGTAAGCTGCAACATTCGAATTGATCCCAACAAAATCGGAAATTTTAGTGGCTAGCTTTTGCTGTGCCGGAATGTTTAAAATAAGTACAAAGCAAAATATAAATGTGATTATGCTTCTCATTTTCAGTTTTTTGCTTAAATGGTTAATTGTTTTTCCTTATTCCCTTTTAGTTGAACCTCAATTGTTTTCCCGTTGTGATCGACTAAAACAGTTTTATCTTTCAGAGATTTTAAAGTAGCACCAATCAAATTGCCATTTTTCCACTCCATCGAAACTTCAATGTTTCCGCGGGCTTTTAAACCCGAAATTTTTCCGGCTGTCCAGTCTGACGGAAGCGCAGGAAGCAAGCGTATTTTATCTTCGTGACTTTGCAGCAACATTTCGGCCACGCCGGCAGTGTAGCCAAAATTGCCATCGATTTGAAACGGCGGATGTGCATCGAATAAATTTGGATAAAGTCCGCCGCCGGTGTATTCGGTGCTTCCTTCTTCAATGTAACTGAAAAAGTTTTTAATAATTTTCATCGCGCGGTCTCCATCGTACATTCGTGCCCAGAAATTGATTTTCCAGCCCATGCTCCAGCCGGTGGCAGCATCGCCGCGAAGTTCCAATGTTTTTCTCACAGCCTCAAAAAGTTCGGGCGTTTTATCCCGTGTAATTTGGTCGCCTGGATGAAAACCGTACAAATGCGAAAGGTGGCGGTGTTGCGGTTCGGCCTCTTCAAAATCAACACTCCACTCCTGCAACTGACCTTTCGAGCCAATTTTATATGGAAGCAGTTTCGCTTGTTTTGTTTTTAATTCAGCCCTGAAATCTTCGTCAACGCCCAGTTTTTCGGAGGCAAGAATGGTGCGTTCAAAGGTTTCCTTTATTATTGCCATGTCCATGGTAGTTCCCATGCTCACCGTGGCAACCTGTTTATCGGCGGTGTAAAAAGCATTTTCAGG
>JBBIVS010000573.1:0-2550 GCA_037439605.1 Draconibacterium sp.
GAAATTAACATAAAGTATAATGGTTATATCAACAGGGAAAAGGGGTTGGCAGATAAATTGGATAAGTTTGAAAATATTATAATTGAAAACAGGTTTCAATACAGCGAAATAAAATCCATCTCGACCGAGGCCAGGCAAAAGCTGGAAAAGATAAATCCCAAAACCATAGGACAGGCAAAAAGAATTTCAGGAGTATCACCTTCGGATATAAATGTACTATTGGTTTTATTGGGAAGGTAACGTTTCACGTGGAACAATTCAAGAAAAGGAAATGGACTTAAAAAAGGAAATACGCGAAATTCAGGATTATCCAAAAAAGGGAATAAGTTTTAAAGACATTACAACGTTAATAAAAAACAGCGAGGCCCTCAATTTTGTTATCGATGCAATTGTAAATGAATTTAAAGACAAAGGAATAACCAAGGTGGTTGGAATGGAAGCGCGCGGATTTATTTTTGGCGGAGCAATTGCCAGCCGGTTGAATGCAGGTTTTGTCCCGGTTCGAAAAAGAAATAAACTTCCCTATAAAGTTTTTACAGAATCATACCAGCTTGAGTATGGGGAAGACAGAATAGAAATGCATATTGATGGCCTGTCCAATAACGATGTTGTGCTTATTCACGATGACCTCCTGGCGACAGGAGGCACTGCTCATGCAGCACTTCGTATGGTTGAAAGATTTGGCATTGGAAAAGTGTACTTTAGTTTTGTCTGCGATCTTGAATTCATCGATACCCCGAGCAAAAGAGTTTTAAATGAATATAAGCCACATATTTTAGTTAAGTATTCATAATTGAAATATTATTCTACAAATACCAAAATAGATTATTTAAAATCACTTGTAGCGTTTCTTCCTGGCAAACCCGGGATTTACCAATTTTACGATGATAATAATACCATAATTTATATTGGAAAAGCAAAGGATTTAAAGAAAAGGGTTACCACATACTTTGCAAAATCTCATGACCACAGGAAAACAGCCATTCTGGTGAGAAATATTGCTGATATTAAACACATGGTTGTTGAAAGTGAGCAGGATGCTTTGCTTTTGGAGAATAATTTAATAAAAAAATATCAGCCCAGGTACAATATTCAATTAAAAGACGATAAAAGCTTTCCCTGGATTTGTATTAAAAATGAACCGTTTCCAAGGGTATTTAAAACCAGGGAACTTGAACGCGATGGTTCTAAATACTTTGGACCATACACATCAATATACACGGTTAGAACTTTATTGGATTTATTTAAATCGGAGTATAAATTGCGCACATGTAATTATAATTTGTCAGCGGAAAATATTAAAGGAGGAAAATATAAGGTTTGTCTCGAATACCATATCGGAAATTGTTACGGGCCATGCGAGGGGTTAATTTCTGAAAAAAAATACAACGAAGGAATAAGTGATATCAATAATATTTTAAAAGGAAATATTTCAGGAGTTATTAAGCACTTAAAACAAGTAATGGACGAATTGTCCGGTACACTTAACTTTGAGGATGCGGCAAAAATAAAAGAAAAGTATGTTTCATTAAAACGATACCAGAGTCGCTCAACTATTGTTTCACCCACCATTACTGATGTTGATGTCTTTACAATTGAGGAGGATGAAAGGTTTGCATTTATAAATTATCTGAAAGTAATTAAGGGCGCAATTATTCAAACATTTACTCTTGAAATAAAGAAAGTATTAAATGAAACTACAGAAGATTTATTGCTTTCGGGAATTGTTGAAATTCGGCAAAAGATTTTTAGTAACGCCAAAGAGATTTTGGTTCCAATAAAACTTGATTTCAGCCTGGAGAATGTTGTTTTTAAAATTCCTCAGAAGGGAGAAAAGAAGGAACTTTTGAATCTGTCGCAACGAAATGCAAAATATTACCGGTTGGAAAGGGAGAAACAAGAGGAATTCAAAAATCCCAAGGTTCGCGAAGAACAACTTTTAGACACGATAAAAAAAGATTTGCAGCTTTCTGAAAAACCTGTTCACATCGAATGTTTTGACAATAGTAATCTGCAAGGAAATAATCCGGTTGCAGCATGCGTGGTATTTAAAAAAGGAAAACCAAATTCAAAAGAATACCGGCATTACAACATTAAAACAGTGGAAGGACCAAATGATTTTGCCTCAATGGAAGAAGTGGTTTTTCGAAGATATTCGAGATTATTAAACGAAGGAAAATCATTACCTCAATTGATAGTAATTGATGGAGGAAAAGGTCAACTTTCAGCTGCAGTTACAGCGCTGGAAAAATTGAATTTAAGAGGAAAAATATCTATTATTGGAATCGCTAAAAGATTGGAAGAGATTTATTTTCCGGGCGATTCTGTCCCGATTTACATTAATAAAACTTCTCAAACTTTGAAAGTAATACAGCATCTTCGTGATGAAGCCCACAGGTTCGGAATTGCTTTTCACCGTGATAAAAGATCGAAGGATTTAATATCTTCTGAACTGAATGCGATAAAAGGAGTAGGGGAGAAGACAACTGAAAAATTATTAAAGGATTTTAAGTCGGTAAAATCAATAAAGGATCAAAGTTTAAAATCATT
>JBBIVS010000574.1:0-2549 GCA_037439605.1 Draconibacterium sp.
GTCCATAGGTATAAAGTGGGTTCCGAAACATTCAGCATGTTGGCCGTTTGGGTTTTTGACAGTTTAAAGTAGATGATGAAGTTATTGATTACCGAAGCTTCAATTCCCTGATTGGCAAAATAAATAAAATCAAAAGGGCTTTCCACCTTATCTTTTAAATTTTTACTTCCAAGAACTTCCACCAGTTTCCTGTAATGTTTCGTTGTCAATTCTTTTTCTGCAATCATTTGATAAAATATTTTATTAAATGAACGAAGTTAATGAAAAATTATTTCTCAGGGATTACTTGCTTTAATCTTATTTGTTAAAATGCACAATCTGTCATTCTGTGACTGCCCGAAATGGCGTAGGTATTCACTTTTTCATGCTGTTTAAAAATTCATCCGGAGTCATTACCGGAATTTGAACTCCTTTATAATCTTTAGCATTGCGTGTAATTAAAACATTACAATCCTGACGCAATGCGCTAAAATATTGTAAAGCGTCTTCGTAGTCTGAAAATTCAGAGTTGAGTCCTTTTTCAATTATTTTCTCATCAATTGCGCAAATTTTCGAAATAACTTTAAACTTTCTCAATTTGTCTTTTGTCTTTTCAATCCCCTCAAATTTTGAAAGAAAATAGCTAACGGTTGCATAAGACAATGCAGATACAACAATTTCCATTTTTCCTTTGTCGGCCAGGGATGCGATTTTCGCCGCACTCAAATAGAATGGGTCACGCTCGCCTAAAAAGTCAAGCATTACATTGGTGTCGAGGAATGCTTTCATTTTATTTGTGCTTTTCTGCCATATAATTTAAATACTCCGATTTGTAGTCCAAATCTGCCGGAATCCTGACACCTGTTGACATACTTTTTACAAATGGCGTTAATTCAATGTCATCTTCAGTATTCTTTTTATCCTGATTAATTAGTGATTTCAAATAAGACTCAATGATTCTTGACAAGCTTCGTTTATTTGACGAAGCATATTTTTTTGCTTGCTCAATAACAAATTTGTCCAGTTTTAAAGTCAATTTAGTATCCATTGCATTCTTTTTATACGTGCAAATATACAAAAGCAATCCGTATAATCCAATTTTATCTTGTTTGAAAAATTGTTTTTTGCTTTTGGTGCTTATTTGATATTTATTTTCTGTAGTTTGAGATTTTTAAAAACAAGATGTTGCATAAATCTTTCAAAATCAACGAATAATAAGGTTGCTGTCAGTCTTGCAATTGGTATGTTAAAACCTGTTTTCTTTTTTCAAGTATCGTTTTCAGTTCATCATACGGTACATCCTGAACCGGAATTTTTTTGTCGATAGCTATATTTGCGGCCACTGCTGCCGATTGCCCCAAAATCATAAACACCGGTTCCATGCGGATTGATCCAAATGCAATGTGGCTTGAAGAAACACACACCGGGACAAGCAAATTGGTGCAATCTACCTTTTTGGGTATCAGCGAGCCATACGAAATGGAGTAGGGTGCAGGAGGTGAAACTCCGATATCGCCCTCGTTCTGAACATATCCTTCGGGTGTGATGTAGCGCTGGACATTGTGTGAATCCATGGCATACGAACCCATTCCCACAGGTTTGGGAACTTCGCGTTTCAGCAAAACATCATTTTCGGTAGTTACATATTCGCCAATCATCCGGCGTGCTTCTCGCACATAAATCTGGTGCGGCCAGTTACCGTTATCGGTAAACTCGTCCTTTGCCAGTCCCCAGGTTGCCATGCGTGTGCGGATATCCTCAGGAACGCGCGGGTCGTTGGCCACAAACCAAAGTAACCCCATCTGGTAATCCTGATGTTGTTTAATAATTTCCCTGCGACGTTCGTATGTGGCTTCAGGGTAATCGTAATTCATGCCAATGTTGTCGCTGCTGAACGGTCCGTGGTTGTTCGTATCGGTTTTCCGGTTCGGAATATCATCGAATTTTTGAAACCAGTCCTTGCGTCCGGTATCAAATACCCGCACAAGCAATTCATACTGGGTTGAATCGTAGTTTTCGGGTTTTGGGAATGGAATCCGGTTTTCGGGGTGGTTGGTCATACACATCCTGAAACAGTAAGCCTGAATTTTATTGTCGGCAGCGCCGTAATCGCCGGGATGTTCTGTGGAAATGAACGGAAGCACGCCGCTGTTTGGATCGCCCGGTATTTTGTAGGGTGAGATTGGTTTATCGAACCAGTGCTGGTGGTGTAAAACCCCGGTTTGAACGCCATTCCACTGTTCGTTGTACTGGGCGTTGCTTTCGCGTCCTACATGGTAACTCACTCCTGCCGAAGCCATTAAATCGCCTTCGTAGGTGGCGTCGATGAATATTTTGCCACCAAATGTTTTCCCTGAAAGTGTTTTGAATGTAATGATTTTTCCATCTTTTTTCACCACGCCATTTTCACGGTCGAGCCATTCGTCGCGCAAAACAGTGATTTTATTTTCCGACACAAAATCGTCAAAAACCTTCTCGGCCACATGCGGTTCAAAAATCCACATGGTGCGGTTTTCGCCATCCATGGCAACCGTTCCCTGTCCCTTGTTTCCGTATTCGCTGTGTTTTTG
>JBBIVS010000575.1:0-2545 GCA_037439605.1 Draconibacterium sp.
ATTCAGGGCCTCGATTTACAACGCGATGCCCGTGGAAAGTGTTAAAGCGCTGGTAAAAACCATGCAGGAGTTTGAACAAACAAAATAAAAGGAAAATGCAGGGTGAAAATCCTGCATTTTTTCTATCATCTCCTGAAAAGGGAATTTTATCCGGTGGGTGATTATCTTAATTAACACATGAAAACTGAGAGTAAATAAATATATCAAAAAAAGGAAAGCAACAGAATCCCCTGTTCTGGCTAGGTTTCCATTTTCAGACATAAACTAAAAATGCAGAGAAATGAGAAAAGTGTTAATTGCTACCGAGAAACCCTTTGCACCTGTTGCAACAAAAAAAATCGGCAAAATATTAAAAAAGGCTGGTTACGAAATTACATTTCTTGAAAATTACACCTCTAAAAATGAGTTGTTGGAAGCCATCGACGATAAAGAAGCTGTAATTATCAGAAGTGATTTAATTGATGAAAAAGTAATTAAAGCGGCAAAGAAACTCAAACTTGTTGTGCGCGCCGGCGCAGGTTACGATAATGTAGATTTACGCGCTGCATCGGAAAGGGGGATTGTAGTGATGAATACCCCGGGCCAAAATTCGAATGCAGTAGCTGAGCTGGCTGTTGGAATGGCCATTTTTGGGATCCGCGAGCTGTTTAGCGGAAAACCTGGCGGCGAATTGCGCGGCCGCACACTTGGCCTGCACGGCTTTGGATTTGTGGCGCGCAACGTTTTTCGCATTGCGCGCGCCATGGGAATGAAAGTAATTGTTTACACCCAGTACAGCAAAGATGAAGCCGCTGCAATCGGGCTGAAAGTTACCAACTCGTTGGAACAGTTGTACGAAAAAAGCGATGTGGTTTCTATCCATGTTCCTGCAAAGGGAATTCACATCAAGTCGGTAAGTTATGACATTCTGAAGAACCTGAAAGATGGAAGTATCATTGTAAACACTGCCCGGAAAGAGGTAATAAATGAACCCGATTTGGTAAAGATTATGGAGGAAAAACCTGGCGTAAAATACATTTCTGATGTTACGCCAGACTGCGGGAAGTTGTTTGCAGAAAAATTTGCCGGACGGTATTTCTTTACCCCTAAAAAAGCCGGTGCACAAACCGAGGAAGCAAATATAAATGCCGGAGTTGCCGCTGCCGGACAGATTGTGGGTTTCTTTGAAAAAGGTGATTTTACGTTCCAGGTGAATTAAAGCCGGGACTATCATTTTTCCCTGTCGGTTTATCTTGTTATTTTTGACTCAAAATCGAATTGCTCATAACTAAAATCTACAAAAATGGCAATAATAAAACCATTCAAAGGGCTGCGGCCGACAACAGAAATAGTGCAGGAACTTGCTTGTTTGCCTTACGATGTGATGAACTCTGAAGAGGCTTCAACAATGGCCGAAGGAAAAGAAAAATCGTTGCTCCGGATAACAAAAGCCGAAATTGAATGCCCGGGTGTGGACGATATTCATTCCGCAACAGTTTATAATAAATCGGTTGAAAATTTTGAAAAGTTCCAGCATAAAGGCTGGCTGGTTCAGGATGGGGAGCCTATGTATTACGTGTATGCCCAAACCATGAACGGGCGCACGCAATATGGGATTGTCGGCGCCGCTGCCTGTTCCGATTACGAAAACGGCATCGTTAAAAAACACGAGCTTACAAGACCTGAGAAGGAGGAAGACAGAATGGTTTTAACCCGCTATCTGAACGCAAACATCGAACCTGTTTTCTTTGCGTATAAAGCGGTTCCCGAAATCGACCAGATTGTTAAATCAGTTGTCGGTGCAAATAAAGCCGATTACGATTTTACAGCCGAAGACGGTTTCGGGCACCATTTCTGGGTAATCAGAAACGCGGAAACAAACAGGCAAATTGAAAAATTGTTTGCCGAAAATGTACCATTTACCTACGTAGCCGACGGGCATCACCGGACTGCTGCCGCTGCCCGCATCGGGATTGAAAAAACTGCACAAAACCCAAATCATACAGGCGATGAGGAATACAACTATTTCATGGCGGTGCATTTTCCTGATAACCAGTTGCAGATTATGGACTACAACCGGGTTGTTTCCGATTTAAACGGTTTAACCGAAGATGAGTTCCTTTCGGCATTAAAAAAGGGTTTTGAAGTGGAAAAAATGGGGCCCGCAATTTACAAACCTTCCAAATTGCATGAGTTTAGCCTGTACCTCCCGGGCAACTGGTATAAACTGAAAGCAAAGTTAGGCGCCTATAATGACAATGATCCAATCGGGGTTCTTGATGTTACTATTTTATCAAACCAGGTACTGGAACCGATTCTGAATATCAAAGACCTGCGGACATCGAAACGGATTGACTTTGTGGGAGGTATCCGCGGACTTGGGGAATTGAAAAACCGGGTCGATTCGGGCGAAATGAAGGCTGCTTTTGCACTTTTCCCGGTTTCCATGCAACAAATTATCGATATTGCCGACAGCGGAAATATTATGCCGCCCAAAACAACCTGGTTTGAACCAAAACTCCGCTCGGGGCTGGTGATACATAAACTGGATTAAAACAGAAATAGA
>JBBIVS010000576.1:0-2539 GCA_037439605.1 Draconibacterium sp.
GACACTGCTGTATGTGTAAATCCTGCAGATGAAAGATTTTTTTCTTTAAAAGGGAAGAGAGTTTTGGTGCCACTGATTAACCGTTCAATCCCGATTATAGAAGATGATTATGTGGATATGGAATTTGGAACAGGTTGTCTGAAAATCACTCCGGCACACGATATCAACGACTACGAAATCGGGATGCGGCACAACCTGCCATCTATCGATATTTTTAATGATGACGGAACATTAAGTGAAAAAGCCGAACTGTTTATCGGACAAGACCGTTTTGCCGTTCGGGATGCGATAATTCCTGAACTTGAAAAAGCCGGAAACCTTGCTAAGATTGAAGATTACACAAATAAAGTAGGTTATTCAGAAAGAACTCACGTTCCGATTGAACCGAAGCTTTCGGCACAGTGGTTCCTGAAAATGGAAGAACTAACAAAGCCTGCGCTTGAAAATGTAATGAACGACAACATAAGGTTTTATCCTCCAAAGTTTAAAAATATATACAACCACTGGATGAGCAATGTGAAGGACTGGTGTATCAGCCGCCAGTTGTGGTGGGGCCACCAGATTCCGGTGTGGTATATAGAAAGCACAGCCCCCCTAAATCCCCCCGAAGGGGGGACTTGGGGATTTGTAGTTGCCGAAAATGAAGAAGAAGCCAAAAAACTTGTTCTTCAAAAGTTTCCCCACCTAGGGGGGATTAAGGGGGGCTTTATTTTGCGCCAGGACGACGATGCGCTCGACACCTGGTTTTCGAGTTGGTTGTGGCCGATTTCGGTTTTCGATGGAATCCGTGAACCGGAAAATGAAGAAATAAAATACTACTACCCCACCACCGATTTGGTTACCGCACCAGACATTATTTTCTTCTGGGTGGCCCGGATGATTATTGCCGGGTACGAATACCGAAATGAATTTCCATACAAAAACGTCTATTTTACAGGAATGGTGCGCGATGCACAGCGCCGGAAGATGTCAAAATCACTAGGGAACTCACCCGACCCGCTCGACCTGATTGAAAAATACGGCGCCGATGGTGTTCGTGTTGGAATGTTACTTTGCTCGCCCGCGGGTGGCGATTTGCTTTTTGATGAAAGTTTGCCGCAGCAGGGTGCAGGTTTTGCCACCAAAATCTGGAACGCCTTCCGGTTGGTGAAAAACTGGGAAGTATCGGTAGCCATTCCGCAGCCCGGGCACTCGAAACTGGCAGTGGAATGGTTTCGTAACAAATTAGCCGAAACCGTTGAAACACTCGACCAGCAGTTTGACCAATTCCGCATTTCAGAAGCTTTGATGACCGTTTACACTTCGGTGCGCGATGAATTTTCGGGATGGCTGCTCGAAATGGTGAAACCTGCCTACCAGCAACCCATCGATGCAAAAACCTACGCCGAAGTGGTTGAACTGTTCGACCAGATGCTGCGGTTGATGCACCCGTTTATGCCATTTATCACCGAGGAAATCTGGCAGATGCTCACCGAAAGAAAAGCAGGTGAAACCATTATGCTGTCGCAACTTCCGAAAGTTGAAAAATACGATACCGAATTGCTGGCGGCTTTTGAGAATGTGAAGGAAGCTATTTCAGGCATCCGCAAAATACGCACCGATAAAAACATTGCACAAAAAGAAACACTTGAACTGAAAGTACAGCAGGGCGACAAAGGTTTTGATGCACAGTTCAACAGTGTATTAGTAAAAATGGGCAATCTTTCATCGCTCGAAATGGTGACCGAAGAAGTAAAAGGTGCAGCTTCGTTCCTTGTAAAATCAACTAATTTTTATATCCCGCTGGGTGGTTTTGTAAATGTGGAGGAAGAATTGAAAAAGCTGGAAGAAGAACTGAAATACACCCGCGGATTTTTGACCTCAGTATTAAAGAAACTCGAAAACGAGCGTTTTGTAAACAGCGCACCTGCGGCCGTTGTAGCCACCGAACGCGCCAAACAGGCTGATGCTGAGGCAAAAATAAAAGTATTGGAAGAGAGAATAAAGCCCCTCCTGGCCTCCCCGAAGGGGAGGAAGTAAAAAAGAAAGGTGCTTGGCTGGTTGAACTGCTGAGCACCTTTTTTAGTTTAATACAGAAATCCCATCAGCCAGATTGGTATTTTTTTACCAAAACCAATTTCAATATTATCGGCAAGAATGAATGAATTTTCGATACCGGAAATCTGTTTCTTCGATTTATTTTTTCCGCCTACTTCGAATATATATTTGTCATTTACCAAAAAATCACCGGTTTTGGGGTAGGTTACCACATTCGTTTTTGAAAGCTGGTTAACAGCAAATGTTTCTCTAACTGTTCCAATCTGAGTGTTTAATGACGATAATGCATAAATCAGATTTGGGTTATCGAGGTAAATTTTTTGTGGCTTTTGCAACGAACCAACTCCTGTAACATCGGTATAAAGTTGTTTTACTATCCCGGCATCTTCAAGATAACGGATATAAACTACAAGTGAATTTCTTGTCACTTCCACCCGCTCACTTATTTTCTGAATATTGGGTGTGAAAGGCGCAGACTGCGCAATGACACTCAAAATTTTCT
>JBBIVS010000577.1:0-613 GCA_037439605.1 Draconibacterium sp.
TATTGTTTTCAGGAATCACATATACATAACCTAAGGCAGGATGTGGAACTTTGGCAATTTGCAACTCCTTGATATCGCGCGACAAAGTGGCCTGTGTTAAATCGAAACCTTTAGCTTTCAATTCAACCAATAATTCATCCTGGCTACGTACATTCCCATCCTGAATTATCTTTACAATTTCAACCTGCCTTTTTAAACGATCCTTCACTTTGCATATTTATACATTCCGGATGCAAATTTATTCAAATTGTTGTATACTGCACAAAAAGCCACCTTTTTTATCGGCAGCTTACAATTTTTTTATCCGCCGGAATTTTTTTGTTTCCAATCAAAGCAATTCAGGGACAATAAGGATACCGGAATATTTTTATTTTAAAAAGGGAAAAAATCAGAAACCACGGAGAAACCTGAACACCCATTTGCTCTATTCCATCTGCAAAAACTCCGGTTATACAAATAACACCACAACCAGAAAGTTGTTATTTTGTATACCCCAGATATTTTCTTAAAATTTGCAAAGATTTGGTTAACCCCGGTTCAACTCCTGGCGAACCTGGGCTTCCAATTCACTTTTAAGGGCCGGGTCGATTCTTAGCTGACGCGCCAACTCTGC
>JBBIVS010000577.1:623-2532 GCA_037439605.1 Draconibacterium sp.
TACCTTTCCATAAAGTTTTCCTCGTCAACCATTAAAACACTTGCTATATACATTTCTGCCGCCATTTCAGGTGTTTTTGCCGCCCAGGCGACATCAGCCGGATCTAGCGGTTTATTCAGTTCAGAATCGAACCAGCGCCTCAATTCAATATCGTTTGTAAGTTTACTTAATTCCTGATCCAACAACTGACGCTCTTTTACATCGACATGACCATCGGCTTTGGAGGCGGCAACAAGCGCCTTAAGAATTGCAAGGCTATGATCTTCTACTTGTTGCGCCGGCAAACGATCTATAGTTTGCGGTTCGCTGTATGCATTTTTTACATTTTGGGCCTGCCAGTTGTTGTATGCCTTATAGGCAATTACGCCAAGCGCTGCAAGTCCTCCATATAATGCCACCTTTCCTCCTACCTTACGCGCTTTTTTGTTGCCAAGCAATAAACCAAGAGCGCCACCAGTAGCAACTCCGCCACCAAAACCAGAAAGCAAGCTACCCAATCCACTGCCCGAAAGCAGGTTTCCAAGTCCGCCACCCGGTGAATTTACATTATTCGATTGGCCACTATTGAACTGCCCCGTTCCCTGGCCCGATTTTAGTAACTGATCGAGTATATTGGTAATATTCATAAATAAACTTCCTATTTAGTTTTTAAATTCTGCATTAACCTGCAGACACATTCAATGTATTTTCCTGACGGCAATATTATATATATTTTTAACTGCCGCAACGTGTTAAATATATTTTAACAAACTTTTGCTTTATGATATTGATTTGTATTGCCGGTGTTGCAATAGAAAATGAACTAATCCTGGCGACCAACAACGAAAAACATTTTTCCCGGATTCCAGGTTTAAAAATTGAAAACTGGAAGAAAAACTTATCCTGACTTGTGGCAGCACCCGGGATTCATAACCGCACGAACATCGGCCTGCGGAAAATAACAACAAAAAGAAGCATCTGCCTGAATTGGAAATCGACGAAGTCAAAGGCAGGACAAGTGTTTAAACTAAACAAGCATTACAAGCATAAAAAAGAAGGCTAGTAGCTAACTTTACCTGCAGGAAATATTTTTGTAAATTTACAGCAAAAATTCATGTCATGAATATTCAGGCACAGAAAGCAATTATCATTGAGCAGGTTAAAAAGGTAGATGACATTAACCTGATAAATGCCATAAAAAATATACTCGACTACGCCAGGGAAAAAGAAATGGAAATTTTTGATATTCCTGAATCTCAACAAAAATTAGTACTGGAAAGGTTTGATAAAGTGCGCAAGAACCCTGAAAGGCTTTTAGATTGGCACGAAGCAAAAAAAAAGCGCAAAGATTAATTCGCGCGGCAAAGACCCTCAGATTTATGCAGTCCGTTATCGCGAAATCAGATGTGTTTTAATTAAGAAATTCCCTTATCTCATTCATTTTACGATAAATGAGGTAGATAAAACCGTTGAAGTTTTGGCGATAATCAGCACAAACCGAAACCCAAAAATCTGGCTTGAAAAAACCGGGAGACACTAATAATTCGAAAAAGGATTTAAAATAAGTCCTTTCAGGACAAGTTGCCGGATTGACATGAAAAGTCTGACTTTCATAACCGTACGGTCATTGACCTGCGGAAAATAACATCAAAAAAAAGCGACTGCCTGAATTGAAAATCGACGAAGTCAAAGGCAGGACAAGTTAAAAAATACCGGTTCTACCCTGTACTCGTATGAACAACCATTAGTTATTTGCAAAAAAGATTGCTGGGTTTTGGAATGGCATGGATTATACGCGGCCAATACAATTCCAAAGAGGATTTTTAATAAAAATTAGCTTTCGGGTTACAACAAGTTAGCCGGTAGTTAAAATTAATATGAACATTTAAAATTTTACAATTATGGAAAAAACATTAGATTTGAAACTGAG
>JBBIVS010000578.1:0-2530 GCA_037439605.1 Draconibacterium sp.
CAGCAAACAAAGCGAATGTTGCAACTATAAAAATCAGGTTTATTCCTTTCATCGTTTAAAATTTGTACCACAAATATTACCATATTTAGGAAAAGAATGAATTTAATTTACGCACAAGTAAGCAAGAATAATTATTTTAGCAAAAACTCAAATTAAAAATAATCTGTAATGAAAGTCGGCATTCTTCGTGAAAATAAAACCCCTCCGGACAAAAGAGTTCCGTTAACTCCCGAACAATGTATTGAAGTTCATCAAAAATTTCCCGGCGTAAAAATTATGGTCCAACCCAGTAACATCCGTTGTTTTACCGATAATGAATATTCAGAATTGGGAATTGCTTTAACCGAGGATTTAAGTGATTGCGAAATTTTAATGGGTGTAAAAGAAGAAAGAATTGAAGATTTAATTGATGGGAAAAAATACCTGATTTTTTCGCATACCATAAAAAAGCAGCCTTATAACCGGGAATTACTGCAAACCATTCTGAAGAAAAAAATTCAACTGATTGATTACGAAGCTCTGACAAATAAAGAAGGATTCAGGATTATCGGATTTGGGCGGTTTGCTGGCCTGGTTGGCGCCTACAGCGGTTTGCGGGCATTTGGAATCAGAAACCAGCTTTTCGATTTAAAACCGGCCCATGAATGTGAGAATCTGGCCGAAATGCTTATTAATCTTTATACCATTAATTTGCCTCCATTAAAAATTGCAGTTACCGGCGATGGTCGGGTTGCCAAGGGAGTGCTGGAGATTTTGAATCACCTGAATGTCTGTCGGCTAACTCCCGAACAGTACCTTGAAATTGAAAAACCAAATCTGCCGGTTTACACTCAGTTATTGCCAGTAAATTATGTCAGGCGCAAAAACGGGTACGAGTTTGACCTTTTTCATTTCTTTTTGAATCCGGCAGAATACCAAAACGCATTTCTGCCATTTGCCAAATCAACTGATTTACTGATGGCTGCCGCCTACTGGGATCCAAAAGCGCCGGTATTGTTTACTGCTGAAGATATGAAATCGAAATCATTCCGGATTTCAGTAATCTCAGATATTACCTGCGACATTGAGGGGTCAATTCCTTCCACAAAACGGGCGTCAACCATCGAAGATCCATTTTACGATTACAATCCTGAAACGGGCGAACTTGAACCTGCTTTTTCTTCAGCAAAAAATATTACCGTTCAGGCGGTTGACAATTTACCCTGCGAATTACCCAAAGATGCCTCGCTCGACTTTGGAAGAAATTTAATTGATAAAGTTTTCCCCAGCTTGTTTGGTGAAGATTCCGATGGGATTATTGAACGGGCAACCATTACCAGAAATGGAAAACTGACCCCGAAATTTTCTTATTTGCAGGGATTTGTGGATGGGGAATAAAATTTTATCTCTAATCCGTCCGTTGAATCGGACGGCAAATGATAGCTTTGCAATGCAACATTTTTGCTCTATCCTTTGCCGTTGATTTCAATCAACGGATTCAGAAAAAACAAATTCAGAATAAAACAAAAGCGCCACCCGATTTAACAGATGGCGCACTCCTATTCTATTTGACAATTCAATATCCTATTTTATCAACTCAACACTGCGTTTAACAAACCGGTCCAAATCGGCGCCTTTCAACATTCCATTGGCAAGTAATGCAAGGTCAACCAATTGTTTTGCAAGTTTATTTTCCTTCCCAAAATCGGTCAGGTGCTGACGTTTTGTTTCCTCAAGTTTCGATAATTCCTTGTTCAAATCATCCAGCTTTTCTTTATCGGCTTGTGGAATTTCTTCATCCTTTTTACCTTTTTTGGCTTTTTCCAGTTCATCGGTTTCTGCTTTTTTCACCTTAATTTCCTCAGCCATTTTTTCAAGTTTTGCTCCAATTTTTTTGTCTTTGCTTTCCAAAACTTTTTTCACAAGCGGATGGTTCAGGTTTACCACCAAATTTAAACTTTCGGGCAGGTCGCCGTACATGCTCATTCCGCCCTGAGTTTGGCTCATGTCTTTCATGCGGCGCATAAATTCGCTTCGGGTAATTACAATGGGCGAACTGTTTTCACCGAGGTTTTGAAAATCGACAATGAAATAATTGTCTTTATTTTCGGGGCACACTGCCTGGAAAATGGGCGAAAGTTCCTCTTTTTGTTCCCATGTTAAATCGTTTTTCGATGAATCGTCTTTGTGAACCAGATTTTTAACCACATCCGAGTCAACTCTCACAAATCGTTTGTCAGTATATTTTTGTTCAAATTTGTGGAGCAAATGAGGTGTCAGAACATCGTCGAGCAACAAAATATCGTATCCTTTATTTTTGGCAGCTTCAACAAAAGTGTATTGCTCAGTAGCATCAGTGGCGTAAATATGAACCAGGTTTTTATGTTTGTCGGTTTGGTTGTCCTTAATCAGTTTTTCGTATTCCTCGAATGTAAAATATTTACCATCGATGTTTTTAAAAAGGAAGAAATTCATAGCCCTGTCGTAAAACTTTTCTTCGGTCAGCATTCCATATTCGATAAAAATCTTCAGGTCGTCCCATTTTTTCTCA
>JBBIVS010000579.1:0-2529 GCA_037439605.1 Draconibacterium sp.
AAATACATTGTTTTCCGAATCCGTTCATCGATGAAATTTCGATAGAAGTAATTGTACCTGGTGAACCCGGATTGAAAGTTACAATTCATGATAGTTTGGGCAGAAAAGTAAAAGACTTGTTTAATGGTACTAACCACGGAAAACTAACTTTAATTTGGGATGGCACTAACGAATCAGGGCAAAAAGTATCTCCCGGAATCTATTCGGTACAAGCAAATAAAAATAACATTAAAATTATTCGGAAATAATATTTCCGCCCTGAATGAAGTAAAATTGCATCGGTCTGAAGAATTATAGACCGGTGCATTTTCATGTTATAATCCTTTAATCAGTGAACCTCAACCGTCAGACTTTTCAAAATACCAAAAACGGCATCGTTCAGTTTTTCAAGCGCCAGCGGAATATTCCACTTTGCCGAATCGCGCGGTTCGACATAATTGGAAATTGACCTGATTTGAAAACAAGGTACGCCAAACCAGTTGCAAACATACAAAACCACAGCGCCTTCCATCGATTCAACCTGCGCTGAAAACTTTGATTTAATTTCGGCAATTGAAGAAGTGCGGCCGTGGCTGATATTGGTGGTAATGCCCCTGACCTTTTTTAATTCAAAATAACCATTCGGTTCTGTTGCTCTTAAAATGCCATGCTCAAACGGAAATTCGTTTTCATCCATAAACCCGGTTTCAAAAAGGGTCAAAAACTCGTTTTCCTTTTCAATGCCCAGGTCGGCAAATTCATCGGAAACAACCGAAACCACGTCGCCAATACTCAATTCATCGGTTAAACTTCCGGCTATTCCCACATTGATTACAAAATGGTACCTTTTATCGCGCAATGCATTTGTTAGGTGAAACGCAGTAAATGTGGTACCAATCCCGGAGATTAATATATCGATTTGTGTTCCGTTAAACCGGTATTTCTTTAACAAATGTGTCGATTCGTCAATAAATTCGAGTTCGTCGGCCAGTAATTTTACCTCAAGCCAGGTTGCTGAAACAATCAATATCTTCATAATTCAATTTTAGTAAATTTTATTATTCAGAAAACCAATTTATCCTTTCATACTGATTTTATTAAAAAAAGTTGATCTTTGTACGCACTTAATTATTCATTGCCATGTGTTCTGAAAAAAATAATACACCCAACAACTACGAGCGAATCGATAATTACGACGATTTTACCACGGCTGAACTGTCAAAAAACTATGAAAGTATTTTGAAACTGCTGGGTGAAGATAATTTAAGGGAAGGCCTTGATAAAACTCCCGAGCGGGTTGCAAAGGCAATGCAGTTTTTATTGCAGGGATACAAAACCGACCCGGTTGAAATTTTGAAATCGGCGCTGTTCAAGGAAGATTACCGGCAAATGGTGATTGTAAAAGACATTGAAATTTACTCGATGTGCGAACATCATTTACTGCCGTTTTTTGGGAAGGCACATGTGGCTTATATTCCTAACGGCACAATTACCGGGTTGAGCAAAATTGCGCGGGTTGTTGATGTTTTTGCGCGGCGTTTGCAGGTGCAGGAACGGTTGACCACCCAAATTAAAGAGTGCATACACAACACTCTAAAGCCGCTTGGAGTTGCTGTTGTAATTGAAGCGCAGCACCTTTGCATGCAGATGCGCGGTATTCAGAAACAACACTCAATTACAACAACTTCCGATTTTACAGGCGCTTTTCAGAAAACTGCCACACGCGACGAGTTCATCAAACTGATAAGCACAAAATTTAGTTAGATATCACAAAAATTCGATACAAACCGGGGCTGGTATGTAAATCTGTTTTCCGGTAAATTCAGGCATTCCGTTTTCCCTGTTTATTTTGAAAACGGTAATATTTCCACTTCGCTGGTTAGCTGCCAGCAAATAATTTCCACTGGGCGAAATTGCAAAATTACGCGGCCATTTGCCTTCAACCGGCACAAAACCCACTGGATTTAAATTTATTGTGGAGCCATCGACCTGAAGCACAGCTAATGAATTATGCCCCCGGTTCGAACCATAAACAAATTTTCCATCAGCCGAAACATGAATATCGGCGCAATAACTTGTTTCCTTAAAATTGGTCGGCAACGTTGAAATGGTTTGAAACTTTTCCCAGTTATCACCAGATTTTTTAATGGCGGTTATCGTGGAATTCAATTCGTTGATCACAAAAATCACATCACCACCGGGGTGAAAATCGAAATGTCGCGGTCCGGCGCCCAGTTCAAGTTTCACATATTTTTGCCCGGGCTGAACAAGTTTATCTCCTTCCAAAGTAAAAATATTTAACTGGTCGGTTCCCAAATCGGCGCTAAAAACCTGATTGTTAAATAGCGAAAATTTAATTGAATGTGCGAAAGGTTTGGTTTGCCGCGACGGATTAACACTCGAACCTTCGTTTTTGATGATTGAAGTTGCAGGCAACAAACTGCCATTTTCTGCCACCGGGTACATTGCGGTATTTCCGCCGCCATAATTGGCAATGGCCACAAATTTTCCATCGGGCGAAACATCAACATGACAAGGATCGGCGCCGTG
>JBBIVS010000580.1:0-2514 GCA_037439605.1 Draconibacterium sp.
GGTAATGATTACCAGATTGCATCATTGTCGAACTGTTTTGTTGTTGGCAACGATGGTAACTCCGATTCTTATGGCGGAATCATGAAAATAGACCAGGAACAGGTACAGTTGATGAAACGCCGCGGAGGTGTGGGACACGATCTTTCACATATACGCCCCAAAGGCTCACCCGTAAAAAACTCTGCGCTCACTTCAACCGGAATCGTACCTTTTATGGAACGCTACTCCAACTCAACCCGCGAGGTTGCTCAGGACGGGCGGCGCGGTGCGCTCATGTTGTCGGTTTCCATTAAACACCCCGATTCTGAAAATTTTATCGATGCAAAACTTGAACAGGGGAAAGTAACGGGAGCTAATGTTTCGGTGAAATTGCAGGACGATTTTATGCAGGCTGTTGAATCGGGAACACCATATATTCAGCAATACCCAATTGAATCTAAAAATCCGATTTACACAAAAGAAATCAACGCTCAGGATTTATGGGATAAAATTGTAAAAAATGCATGGAAATCAGCTGAGCCGGGTATTTTGTTCTGGGACAACATCATCAGGGAATCAATACCCGATTGTTATGCAGACCTGGGATATCGCACTGTTTCAACCAATCCATGCGGCGAAATTCCGCTTTGTCCTTACGATAGCTGCCGTCTTTTGGCCATCAACCTGTATTCCCATGTCGAGAATCCGTTTACAAAAAAGGCAAAATTCAATTTTGATCTGTTTAAGGAGCATGTTCATTATGCACAAAGAATAATGGACGATATTATCGATCTGGAACTGGAAAAAATAGATGCAATTCTCGATAAAATAAATGCAGACCCCGAAGAAGAACACATTAAATATGTGGAGAAAAACCTGTGGGAAAACATTAAACGCAAGGCAAAAGAAGGGCGCCGCACCGGTATTGGAATTACTGCCGAAGGTGATATGCTGGCCGCTCTCGGATTGCGTTACGGAAGCGAAATTGCCACCGATTTTTCGGAGGAAATACATAAAACCACAGCAATTGAAGCATACCGCTCATCGGTTATCTGGCTAAAGATCGCGGACCTTTTACCATTTACAGCGCCGAAAGGGAAAAAAACAACCCGATGATAAACCGCATTAAAAAGGCCGATCCTGAACTTTACGAAAAAATGATAAAATACGGACGCCGGAATATCGCACTTTTAACCATTGCACCAACGGGAACAACAAGTTTAATGACCCAGACCACTTCGGGAATTGAACCCGTGTTTATGCCAGTTTACAAACGCCGCAGAAAAGTAAATCCAGGCGACAAGGATGTGCGTGTTGATTTTGTTGACGAAATGGGTGACCATTGGGAAGAATACACCGTGTTTCATCATAAATTTAAAACCTGGATGGAAGCAAACGGGCACGAAACCAACCGCAATTACTCACAGGAGGAATTAAACGAACTGGTAAAAGTATCGCCTTATTTTAAAGCTACTTCGAACGATGTTGACTGGCTTGCAAAAGTTAGAATGCAGGGACGAATCCAGAAATGGGTTGACCATTCAATCAGCGTAACCATCAACCTGCCAGCTGAAGTTAAAGAAGATTTGGTTGGAGAACTTTTCTTTGAAGCATGGAAATCGGGCTGCAAAGGCGTTACTGTTTACCGCGATGGTTCGCGTTCGGGCGTACTCATTTCGAACGATGAAAAAGAAAAGAAAAAAGGCAGCGGTTTCCCCACAAAACGTCCGGAAAAACTGGAAGCCGATGTGGTGCGTTTTCAGAATAACAAGGACAAATGGATTGCCTTCGTCGGGTTGCTAGATAACAGGCCTTATGAAATTTTTACCGGTTTTTCAGACGATGAAGATGGAATTTTACTGCCTCGTTCAATAACAAAGGGCTACATCATTAAAAGCCGCGAAGACGACGAAACATCGAGATACGATTTTCAATACATCAATTCGAGGGGTTATAAAACCACCATAGAGGGCTTGTCTCACAAATTCAACCCTGTTTACTGGAACTATGCCAAATTAATTTCGGGAACTTTGCGTCACGGTATGCCAATCCATAAAGTGGTTGACCTGGTTACCAGCCTGCAGTTGGACAATGAAACCATCAACTCGTGGAAGGCAGGTGTTGCAAGGGCGCTTAAAAAATACATTCCTGACGGAACCCTGGCAGAAGATGCCAAATGCGGCGAATGCGGGGCAGACGAAGTGGTTTACCAGGAAGGGTGTCTTACTTGTCTTTCGTGTGGTTCATCGAAATGTGGATGAAAAAAACCAACCATTAATCAAACAAAACCAGAACTGTTATCGGCTCTGGTTTTTTTTTGCATAAAAAAGCGCTGCAAAATGCAACGCTTTCCAAATATTTTATTTGAACTGAAAATTATGCTTCAATCATTTTCCGGTAGTCGTCAGCTGAGAGTAGTTCGTCCAGTTCCGATGGATCGGCCATGGTTACTTTAATCATCCAACCGGCGTTGTATGGGTCTTTATTTACCAATTCAGGTTCGTCGGCAAGGGCTGGGTTTACCTCAACCACCAG
>JBBIVS010000581.1:0-2506 GCA_037439605.1 Draconibacterium sp.
TAGTCTTCATAACATTTAAAATTTTAAGTTAATACTAAAGACAAAATGTCGCTAAGCAATTTTCTTTTTTGTGCCCACATCATTTTGCAATTTTTTAATGATTGAAAATGAAATTGTTACATCAAAGTTCCGACAATCGTTGTTTCACGACCAAACAATTTTGTATCAAAGTATTTAAAGTTTGATGCATAAACTTTAAATTTTTTTTGTAACCTTAAAATACTGTTTCAAATGATTACGATTATGTTTCAAGGCTTTAGATTTTGTTTCAAGGGGGTGTTTTTTTGAGTTTAGCGGGATTTTGAAACAGACAATATCTGAATTTTGAATTTGCTTCTGAATTCTGATTCCCTGCGCCAAACATGGGGAAGTGTTTTACAGGTTTGCAGGCCATTTTATTTTGAATTCGACCCGACCCGGGGCCGCAGGTTTATAGAAAATGCTGTGCTATAAACATCTGACTCCGGCTGGATTAATGAAAAATTGTCCGGAAACGTTCACCTGCCGACTAAAAGTTCGGCTGGTGAATAAACTGCTCCCAGGCATCTTCTATTGAACAGGTGACGGGAAGTCACCAGCTCAACTTCGGATGGCACAAAGTCACCAGCTCATCTACGGATTAAGCTGGTTCCAGGCCGTGGCTGATGAGCAGTTTTTTAATTTTTTCGTGTTCTTCGAGGTATTTCTTTTCCAGTTCGCTGGCGATTTTCTGAAACTCAGGATCACTGCGCACATTGTCGAACATGGGGTCGTTTTTCAGGTCTTTAATAAATGTAAAGGGTACGCTTGGTGATTTTTTTATCATTTCGAGGTATTGCAGTGATTTTTGCTTATCTTTAAGTATAGAGTAAATACGTGCAAGACTGAAATGCGAATTGTAAGTCCTGGCATTGGCGCTGTTAAGTTTAATTTCGTCTTCTGCCCTTTTAATGCTTCCTTTAAAGTGATAATCGGCCTTACTTTTCATCCCGTTTTTTAAATAGGTGTAACCATACACATAATAATTTGGAGTAATGGAATCAGAAACCAACAGAACTTTTTCCTCAAGTTTCTTTAAGGTGTCGAGTGCTTTGGAATATTCGCCGTGAAGGTTACAGCACTGAATTCCGTAAAACAAATGGCCTAAATAAGAAGGGTATTTATTGTGAATTTGATAGCAAGTCTTTAATGCTGAATCTTTAAGGCCATAATGAACTTCAATGTTAACTTTACGAATCAGGTATTGAAATGTATCGTGGGTTGTTTTCCATTTATCTTCACTTAGCTCACGGGCACGAACGGGAAATCCCATATACAGATAATTCCAGAAAGCCCTTTCTGACATGTAATTTCGCACAGGAACTTCAGGTGGTTTGGTTTCCATGTAGCTGAGAAAAGCTTCTGCAACATGATATCTGTCGTTTAAATCGCAGTATTCAGAAAGTTTTCCCATATAATATCCGTAGAATTTTACCTTCTTTTCCATTAATGGCATCAATTTATCAGCTTCATCCACCATCCCTTTCTGAATGTAATATTGTCTGATAAAACCTATGGCCAGTTTGTCGGATTTATCAAAATGCAGCGCTTTGTCGAGGTAAATTTTGCCAGTATCGAGGTATTTGTCCGCAAGGTAAATATCTGTATAATAGGGTAGATGATTGATATAAATATGGCCCAGCATGGTGTATGCACCAGCAAAGGTGGAGTCGATTTTTACTGCTTCCTCAAACAGTTTTTTTGCTTTATTGTGTTCATCAATTGATGTTTTAATATCAGCTATTTCGGTGAGTTTTGCCAGTTCGAGGTGATGGTATGCCTGTTGATATGCTCGCATTGCAGCCATGTTTTTGGTGGGTTTTTTCGTTACCAGTTCTTTTTCAGCGGGTGTTAAATCCGTTTGGAGTTTTTCGGTTATTTTAAAAACCACATCCTCGCAAATTTCAAAAAGACTGTTTAAATCAACTTCTCCTGATTCATCGATGTCCTTCGTATAAACCTCTGTTAAAAGGTTTTTGTCGGTTTTTGCTGTAATTAACTCGATATTCACAAAAATTTGGTCGTCGGTTATGAATGTTCGACCCCGCAGGATGTGATCAACCATTAACCGGTGGGCAATTTCGCGGTTGCTTTTTTTGGTGTCGCGGTAGGTTTCGGTGATTGACTGTGGCGCAACCTGCATATTCTCTATTTTACTGAGCTTGTTTCCTATTTCAATGCCCATCCATTTGGTAAACCCTTTGAATTCCTCACCGCTGTCGTTTACAAACGGCAGAATTGCAATGGTGTTATCAGTATTCTCTTTCTCTTTTGCGGAAGGACTGAGAAAAAATAACTTGCCCGAAATGATTGTTGCAATCAGCACGATTACAATTGCAAATACCACTTTCACCCATTGTTTCATATCTGTTGGTTCCACTTTAGAAGTGTTGGTTTCCGGTTTTTCTGGCTGCAAAACATGGTTTTTAGCCTTGCCGGGCGGATAACCGTAGAAATCGTGAAAACATTTGCTGAAGTAGGTTACACT
>JBBIVS010000582.1:0-2486 GCA_037439605.1 Draconibacterium sp.
TACCATATTCATCGCAGATTATTTGGATGAAATGATTGGCCAGCAGCGGAATATCTTCCAAACGTTCGTTTAATGCCGGAACCCTGATTAAAATTACACTCAAACGGTGATATAAATCTTCCCTGAATTTGTTTTCAGTTATTTCTGATGAAAGGTTTTTATTGGTCGCCGCCACAACCCGAACATCCACTTTTATGTGCTTATCTCCGCCAACCCTGCTGATGATGCTATCCTGTAGCACACGTAACACTTTTGCCTGCGCCGACAAACTCATATCTCCAATTTCATCTAAAAATAAGGTTCCACCGTTTGCCTGTTCAAATTTTCCGATGTGTTGTTTTACTGCCGAGGTAAATGCCCCTTTTTCATGGCCAAAAAGTTCGCTTTCAATCAATTCTGATGGTATTGCAGCACAATTAACTTCAATAAACGGGCCCGAAGTACGGTTACTTTGATCGTGTATTCTGCGGGCTACCAATTCTTTTCCGGTCCCGTTTGCCCCGGTAATCAGCACCCGGGCATCGGTTTTGGCAACACGGTCGGCCATTTCAATCACCGCTTTTAATGCCTCCGATTTACCAACTATTTCATATTTTTTATTGACCTTCTTTTTCAGGATTTTAGTTTCGGTTACCAAAGTCGATTTGTCCATCGCATTACGGATGGTAATCAGTAAACGGTTTAAATCGAGCGGTTTTTCTATATAATCGAAAGCGCCTTTTTTTATCGACTCTACAGCGGTATCTATGTTTCCATGTCCCGAAATCATTACAACCTGTGTGTCGGGTGTTATTTCTGCCAGTTTTTCCAAAACTTCAATACCATCCATTCCCGGCATTTTTATGTCGCAAAGAATAACATCGAATTGCGCACTTTTTACTTTGTCCAGCGCTTTTATTCCATCTTCTGCCAAATCAACCTCATATTTTTCGTATTCCAGAATATCTTTGAGTGTGTTGCGGATGCTGCGTTCATCATCGATTACCAATATGCGTGACATAATTTTTCGGTTTTGAAATTGAGGCTAAAATAATTCGAATAGTTTGGAATCAGAAACATGTTAATGAGTTTTTCAAATTATTCTGAAAACAAAAAGGCCTTCAGTTGTAATTTTGAAAACCTTTTAACATTTATGAAACTTTTGTTAGCACAAAGTAAATATATATGTTTATTTATAATTGCCGAAATTCATTTTTTAACAACCCCCGGCAACTTTTTTCTTCTTTTCCTTTTTCTGAATGGGTGGTTTTGCCCCTGTGGCAGTTGCGGCATCGGTTGGCTGAGTAATTTCTGCTGCTCCGCCCAAAGCCATTCCGGCGCCTTTTCTCAGATCGTATTTGGCGAATTCCTCATTCGGACTTGTCGATGGCGGAATTTCAGGGTTCATAATGGTTTCGGCCCAGTAATTCACACCGCCCTGTAAAACGTAATTATTCTGATAACCCAGTTGCCGGGTAATCATCCACGCCTGGTCTGCATCGGTTGAACTGTTTGAATAGAATACATTTAGTTTTACATCCTGGTTGATTACATCTTCCCACTCGGGACTCAAAATATCGACCAACGGGATGTTGATTGCGCCGGGCAAACTGAATTTTTCAAATTCATCGGCCGGGCGGACATCAATTAATTGCAAAGTTGGATCTTTAGCTATTATCATGTCCGCAATCTCGTCGGGTTGCATGAACTGTGTGCCGCTTTTTACTTCTTCAAGCAGTTGTTCGGCGGTTAATTTGTATGGTTTTGTTGTATTTTCGGGAACTGCGGCAATAATTAAACCCAGCGGAATTAAGGCAGTTGCCAAAATTAATCTTGCTTTCATTTTTTTGAGTATTGAGTTATTAGTACTGTTTATTTAACACAATTATTTACGTAATGAAACTATTTTTGGTTTAGTTTATAATCGTCGCGGGCGAATTTTTTTTCGGCCCATTCACCAACCCAAAACATTCCGAGAGCAGCTAAAATAATAAGTAAAGTGAGCATTCCGCGTGACATTCCCAACCAGGTATTCAAAAGCGGTGAACCCATAAACTTTGCATTGTAAAAATTTTCCCAAAGTGGATAACCTTCGGCAAAAATAAAAATACCGATGAACATTCCACCAATAAAAGCAAGTGCATCGAGTTTACCGATGGAAGCTGCACAGAACGAAGTACCCGGGCAATAACCCCCCAGAATAAAGCCGATTCCCATAACAACTCCCCCGCCAATTGCCGAATACATGTATGTTGGGTTGATGTATATGTAGTTCAGGTCAATCCAGTGAAAAAGACTTAAAAACAGCAATCCCAAAGCGCCAACAAGGGCTGCTGTGAAAAAAACTTTTAAAACAGTGGTGTCGTAACCGTAAAACATGCCTGCCAACCGCCGGCTTGATGAAAACCCGTTGGATTCGAGAACAAAGCCAAACCCGATTCCGACGATAAATGCCAAAAACAGGTTGGCATTTTCTGAAATTATTTCGTTTACAAATAATGGTCCCA
>JBBIVS010000583.1:0-2472 GCA_037439605.1 Draconibacterium sp.
ATCTCTCAGTTGATATCCCATTCCGATAAGCAGGTTCTCCAGTTCAAGCTGGTTTTTATGAACCATACGGCAGGCCCTGTCATAATCATATTGCTGGTTGGTAGCGTCAAGCAAGGAAAGCGCCTGCCCCTTTTCCACACGTTGACCGTTTTTTACTTCCACGGTCAGAATCTCCTCATCCAGTTCGTACTGTAAAACGGCCCTGCGCACTGCCTCAAGTTTACCGTTGCTTTCAAACTCGCGGTAAAATGTGCCTTTTTGGGCAAAACCGGTTACAACAATGTTCTGATCTTCAAAATGGTTCATCCTGCTGTAATTGCTTTGTCTGTCGGGTTTGTTTTTACATCCGGAAAAGCTTAAAAAGCAAATAAGTACAAAAAAATAATTTTTCATGTTATCCTATTTCAATGATGTTTAGTTTGCAACACCTGTTTCTTTAATAAATTTCAAATAACTATCAAAATATCCTGGGAAAGTTTTATCGGGTAAGAAAATCATTTTCACTAATCTGTTTTCGTCAATAACAAACATAAAGGGAAAATCAAGCTCTTCAAATGGTAAACCCAAATAGTCATTTTTATAACTCAATACTTTTTTACCATTATAATTTTCTTTTAATCTTGGGTTTATATTTTTACCTAATAAGACAATTTTATCATTATGAGAGAAGTTGTCAAAATGTTCTTGTAACTTTCTAATTACAAATTCATTGCAACCGTCACAAAAATTACCTGAAAAACGAAAGAAGAGAATATCATCAGTAAGTAATTGGCTTATATTAAAAGATTCACATGTATCATTTCCAAAAAAAACCTCACAGTCTTTAGCAATTACTCTATTGGAATAAATTGCCGTTTTATAATTATCAGAAAAATACTGTTGATTATATTTGTCATCTATGTCGATTACAAATTCTTCTTTATGATCATAATTAATCCAAAGAATAAATGAATTAATAAGTAGTAAAAGAAATAGAATAATGTTAGCTACCCACTTCATAATGTGATTATTAGTAATGGTAATAGATAATTACTGGATTATCATTTACCTGAATTTGCTTAAATTTTAACTCATTTTCTTTATCCAAAATAGCAGGTGTTATTAATTGTTGGATATTCAAAGATTCAACAATTGAAATTAGACCTTCAGAATCAGATATTGCTGAAAAAGGCGGTGAAACAAGTTCGTTAAATGCGTTTACTACCATACATTTCTTTTTGATTTTATCATAAAAAACTGTATAACGTTCCTTCCCGCAAACAAATCTTGTACTTATGAAATTTGAATTTTCAGCATTATAAAAGAAACTATTTACAAAATCACTGGAAAGTATGTAATTGACAAATTCCGGGATTTCCATGTTTTGAGGTAACTTATTGATTTCCATATTTTTTTTACCAAAATCCCAGGAATATCTTTTTTTTAAATCTGAATTATTAAATTCGTAAACAGTATTGGTGAAACCCTGATAAAAGATGGTTTTATCATTAAATTTAACAAAAGGAGATTTTAATCCTTGCAATGGAGAACCTTTAATTGATTCAGGCACTTCAAAGTAATTATCAATAATTTTTGCTGACTTTTTAGAATACAGGAGTATACTTTTTTTTTCGAATAAAGTATAAAATGCGACTAAATCTGAATCGATATTTGAAAAAAAATGTACTGCTCTTATTTTTGTAGGTAATTTATAACTACTGATAAAATCCAATTTTAAATTGTAAATATTAATAATACCCCATTGGCTTAACGTTTCAATATTATTTGTGAATGGATTGATTTCAAAATCTGAGATATCTGTATATTCACCTATTCCTTTGCCAACTTTATGAAGTTTTTTTACGAGCCGGCCTTCTCTGTCGATAACAAAAATACACCTCTGATTTTTATCCAAAATATAAAATAATTCATCTTTATAAATGAGTTTACTGACACTTTCAATTAGGATTTCATAATTTGTTTCAATTGGTATTAATTCTATTTTTGAGAAAACATCAAAAACTGAAATCTTATTATTCTGCTGTAAATCTACTGTTATCGTTTCATTTTCATTTTGTGTTCTCCTATTTTGACAATTGGTTACAAAAATCAGGAAAATTATATAACTGAAGTAAGGTAATATTTTATACATAAAGCTTTTATTTTTAATTGTTATTTCAATAAAAGACCTGTTTGTGAATTCACAAACAGGTACAATCGTGTTTAAAATGTTAATTTGCTACAAACAGTAGCCCAAAATCCACTGCACGAGCTGCTAGGATTTCCATTTGCCCAACAGCCATAATCAAAAAAATTACCATTCTGACACCAAACCCATGTCAACTGATAACAGTAATCATAAGGGGCGCCATAACTACAGGTGATAGTGACTTCTGGCAATTCGTTTGCTTTTGCTAATTGTATTCTGAGCTTGTCTAAGCTTATAGAAGATGTTTCGTCTAATTTAGTATCCAACACAAAAAGGTTGAAGGA
>JBBIVS010000584.1:0-2456 GCA_037439605.1 Draconibacterium sp.
GCAAACTGGCGCGTGAAAATGCAATGCTGAAATCGCTTATCAGTGATTTGCCATTCGTTAAAGTTACCCCCTATTCGGTTGTTGTTAACGCCGAATTTTCTGATTCGGTTTACCGCTTTATTTCAGCGCGTGTCATTAACAACTCTGTTGATAAGCAAAATAACTACATAACATTAAACAAAGGCCGGAAACATGGGATTAAACCTGATCAGGGAATTATAAACTCTGACGGAATAGTAGGTGTTATCACAAATGTATCCGAATCGTATTCATTGGGTTTTTCGGTGCTTAACAAGCGATGGGGCGCCTCTGCCAAATTGAAAAAGAGTGGCACTTTCGGGCCGCTTTCGTGGGACGGGAAAGACTCAAGGGTTGCCAATCTGACGGGAATACCATTCCATGTTGAACTCGCCGTGGGCGACACTGTGGTTACGAGCAGTTATTCATCGGTATTTCCCGAAGGCATTATGATTGGGATAGTTGAGTCGCTTGAAAAACCAAATGGTGAAAATTATTACAACATCCGTGTAAGACTATCGGTAAATTTCAGGGCGCTATCGTATGTTGATGTGGTTGAAAACTTAAAAAAAGACGAATTAAAAGCGCTCGAAAGAAGAAAAGCAGATGATCCGGATAATCAGTAAATATGTGTTAATGTTCATTTCACTGGTTTTAGTTCAGGTACTGATATTTAACCAAGTTCAGCTCAGCGGGTTTTTCAACCCGTATGTATATATACTTTTCATTATTTTGCTGCCCTTAAGTGCCCCACGTTATATGGTTCTCATCCTTGCTTTTTTACTTGGGTTTATGATCGATATTTTTTCGAACAGTTTGGGAGTGCACTCGGCAGCCACGGTGTTTGCTGCTTATACCAGGCCATTGGTAATTCGTTTAATTTCAAATCGTGAGGATGATAAAAGTGATTACCCCGGATTACATCAAAATAAATTAATTTGGTTTGTTAATTACGTATTAATCATGGTTTTATTTCACCATTCGGTTCTTTTTTACCTCGAGGTTTATACCTTTGCCAATTTCTTTAATACCTTGTACAGGGTAATTCTGAGTTCTTTGTTTTCAATTATTATTATAGTTTTAAGTCAGTTTTTGGTTTTTAAACATTTATAATTAAACGTGGACATTTATTCGAAGCGAAAATACCTGGTAACTGCAATTTTTCTCATTGCAGGCGTTGTATTTTTATTAAAGTTATTTAGTCTGCAGGTGCTTGATCCGAAATATAAAGTTTCGGCAACAAATAATGTTTTGCGCGAAATTGTTCAGTTTCCTGCACGGGGTTTAATTTACGACAGGAAAGGTACTTTAATGGTTTTCAACAAACCTGCCTATGATTTGCTGGTGACACCCCGCGAAGTTGAAAAATTTGATACCGTTGCCTTTTGTAAATTGCTCGAGATTTCGAAAGAAGACTTGATTGCCGGTATTCTAAAGGCAAGGGATTATTCAACATATAAACCTTCCATTTTAATTAAGCAAATCCCACCCGAAAGTTTTGCTTATCTCCAGGAGCAGTTGTATAAATTCAAAGGTTTTCATACACAGTCAAGAACTTTGCGGGAGTATTTCTATCCTTCGGCCGCACACGTTTTAGGTTATGTAAGCGAAGTAAATGATGCTGACATTGAAAGGGATGACTATTATAAATCGGGCGATTACATTGGCGCAAGCGGAATTGAAAAAACTTACGAAAAACAGCTTCGGGGAATTAAGGGAATAAAAAAACAGTTGGTTGATGTTCATAACCGGATTAAAGGCAGTTATCTTGACGGGGCTGAAGATATTCCGGCACAAATCGGGAATGACATTATAACCACTCTCGATGCTGATTTACAGCGTTATGCTGAAAAACTATTTGTGAATAAAAAAGGTGCAATGGTGGCCATTGAACCTGCCACCGGTGAAGTTTTGGCAATGGTAAGCGCACCTACTTACGACCCCAGTTTGCTGGTGGGACGAATACGGGGGGCCAATTACAACATCCTTTCCGAGGACCCGCTAAAACCACTTTTTAACCGCGCTATTCAGGCAAAATATCCCCCTGGATCAACATTTAAAATAATAAACACGCTGATTGGCCTGGAAACAGGGGCAATAAATATAAACACAAGGTTTGGCTGTAACGGTAAGGCATCAACCCCTCTGCGATGTACGCACAGCCATGTTTCGCCAGGTAATGTTGTTGATGCAATACGAGAATCATGTAATCCATTTTTATGGAATACCTTTCGTTCAATTATTTATCAGAAAAAAAATGTAGCCGAAGGATTTAATAATTGGCGAAGCCACGTAGAGAGTTTCGGGATAGGAAAAATTATTAGTTCCGATTTTCCGAATGCACTTTCGGGAGATTTACCCACCGAAGAGTTGTACAACAAGATATACGGCAAAGGCCGCTGGAGCCCGTTAACCATTCGTTCTCTGGCAATCGGGCA
>JBBIVS010000585.1:0-2453 GCA_037439605.1 Draconibacterium sp.
GAGCGTTCGTAGAGATCGTAAACCATTTGCTGGCTGTATTTTACATCGGTTAAATAAGGAGCTGCCAATTCTTCCCTGTATCCGGCCAGTTCGGTTACAAATGCCGAGCTTGTATCCATTTTTAAGTTTTCGGCTTCAATTACTTTTAGTTTGAAATCGATGAACAATTGCAGGTATTCTTCCGGGGTCTTTCTGTCGGATTCATTATACAAATTGTTGTTGTTTTTTTGATAAATCCGTTCAAATTCACCCTTGCTTACCTTTGTGTTTCCAATGGTGATAAGTGTTTCGTCGGATTGTGCAAAAGAACTCGCTGCCAATGCACACAAAACAAAAAGTAATAAAGTAATACGGTCCATAATTGTCATTCATTTGTTTTAAAACAATATTTTAACACGAATAATGAGTTTTTATTGTTCACTATTCATAAGTAGCTATTAGTCGATTGTTAGTATTTCAAACAAAGTGCTGCGATTATTGCGGCGAACTGTAATTCGGCGCTTCGCGGGTAATGGTAACATCGTGCGGATGACTTTCGAGTACACCTGCATTTGAAATGCGGGTGAATTTTGCATTTTGCAGAAGTTCAATATTTCTGGCGCCGCAATAACCCATTCCGGCCCGCAAACCGCCTGTAAGCTGGTACAGCACTTCTTCGAGGGTTCCTTTGTAAGGCACGCGTGCAGCAATTCCCTCGGGAACCAGTTTTTTGATGTCTTCTTCCATGTCCTGAAAATAGCGGTCTTTCGAACCCTGCTGCATCGCTTCAATTGAGCCCATCCCGCGGTATGATTTGAATTTTCTTCCCTGGAAAAGAATGGTTTCACCCGGAGATTCCTCAACACCGGCAAAAAGTCCGCCTGCCATAATCGAACTGGCGCCGGCTGCCAAACCTTTCACAATATCGCCTGAGTAGCGGATTCCACCATCGGCAATTACCGGAACCCCTGAACCTTTAATGGCCTTGGCAACACTGTAAACCGCCGAAAGTTGCGGAATCCCGACTCCTGCAATTACACGCGTTGTACAAATTGAGCCCGGCCCAATTCCTACCTTAACTGCATCTGCGCCGGCGTCCACCAGCGCTATTGCTGCTTCGGCAGTTCCGATATTTCCGGCCACCACCTGTGCTTCGGGGTATTTGGCTTTGATTGCTTTCAGCATTTCAATCACACCTTTTGAGTGGGCATGGGCAGTATCAATCACAAGAGCATCAACCTGTGCTTTGATGAGGGCGTCAACCCTGTCCATTGTATCAAAAGCAATACCGATTCCTGCCGCTACGCGCAACCTTCCCTTTGAATCTTTGCATGCGAGAGGTTTGTCCTTGGCTTTGGTGATGTCTTTGTATGTTACCAAACCAATCAGTTTATTGTTTTTATCTACTACCGGAAGTTTTTCGATTTTATATTGCTGAAGAATATCGGCAGCTTTTTCCAGGTCAGTCGATTCAGTGGTCGAAATCAGGTTGTCTTTGGTCATTACATCAACAATCGGGCGGTTCATGTCTTTTTCGAAACGCAAATCGCGGTTTGTGACAATTCCAACAAGTATTCCGTTATTATCAACTACCGGAATACCGCCAATTTTAAATTGTGCCATCAGTTTCAGTGCATCGGCAACTTTCTTTTCGCGTGTTATTGTAATCGGGTCATAAATCATCCCGTTTTCGGCACGTTTTACCGTTGTTACCTGGTGCGCCTGCTCTTCTATTCCCATATTTTTATGAATCACACCGATTCCACCCTCGCGCGCAACAGCAATGGCCATTTTGTATTCGGTAACCGTATCCATTGCAGCGGTAACAATAGGGGTATTTATGGTGATGGTGCGTGTGAATTTTGAACTTAAATCAACTTCGCGTGGTAAAACTTCTGAATAGGAAGGGATTAAAAGGACATCATCGTAGGTTAAACCTTCAAATTCCACTTTGTCAATTAGAAACGACATGTTAAACTGTTTTAAGTTTTTAAATTAATGCGCAAAACTACAAATTTTAGCGAATTAACATTGAATAATTTTAAGTGCCCCAACCTTTTGAACAATAAAAATTGTTAAACCAATAAATGATTTCTTAATTTGTGTTGATGGAAATTTACAGAAAAATATTAACCCGATACTGGGGCTACTCCGACTTTCGTCCGTTGCAGATTGAAATCATAAAATCGGTTGCCGACGGAAAAGACACGCTTGGCCTAATGCCGACGGGTGGCGGCAAATCCATCACTTTCCAGGTTTATTCACTATCACAAAAAGGAATTTGTATTGTAATAACTCCTTTGATAGCCTTGATGAAAGACCAGGTGGAAAACCTGAACAGCCGCGGAATTAAGGCTCTTGCCATTCACAGTGGCATGTCGCCCCTCGAAATAAAAATTACGCTCGATAACGCGGTGTGGGGCGAATATAAATTTCTGTATGTTTCACCTGAAAGATTGGGTTCGGAACAGTTC
>JBBIVS010000586.1:0-2452 GCA_037439605.1 Draconibacterium sp.
ACCAACGGCATTGATTCTTTCTCGCCAGAATATCACCAACCTGCCAGTTGAAGGAAATCGTTACCAGTCGGCTTTGCAGGCTGAAAAAGGCGCTTACATTGTTCAGAAACCCGAAGGAAAACCCGATGTGGTTTTAGTAGCCAGCGGCTCTGAAGTTGCCACTTTGGTTGAAGGCGCAAAATTGCTGAAAGAAAAAGACGGATTAAAAATTCAGATTGTGTCCGCTCCATCTGAAGGATTGTTCAGAAATCAGCCAAAAGAATACCAGGAAAGTGTGCTGCCAATTGGAATTCCGCGTTTTGGTATGACCGCCGGTTTGCCCGTAACTTTGGCTGGATTGGTTGGTGAAAACGGGAAAATCTGGGGACTGGAATCATTTGGTTTTTCAGCGCCTTACACAGTTTTGGATGAAAAACTGGGTTTCAACGGTGAGAATGTTTACAATCAGGTAAAAGAGATGCTTGGATAACCAGTAAAAATATGTTTTGAAAAGGCGTTTCAGCAATGAGGCGCCTTTTTTTGGGGCCACAAGGGTACCGCACGGGTGTCGCGGTTTTTAACCGCGATTTATAAAACCGGCGATTGCAAACCGCCGACCCATCCATCTCTCCCAATTCCATTTTTCATTACTTTTGAAACTCACAAAATCAAAATCGAAATGAAAAAGCTATTGATAATCGCCTTTTTAGTAACTTTAATCACATCAGTAAAATCACAGTCAACCGATTCCACCGCTTTAATCATCATCGACATTCAGGATTTCTATTTTCCGGGAGGCGCCGCAGAACTGGTTGAGTCTGAAAAGGCGGCTGAACAGGCCAAAATCCTGCTCAACTATTTTCGCGAAAATAGAGGTTTGATTGTACATGTAAAACACGATTTTTCACCAGGTGGCGAAATACATCAACTGGTTACACCGCTTGAAAACGAGAGGGTATTTACAAAAAAAGATGTGAATGCATTTTTAAATACCGGTTTGAATGATTATCTGAAACAAAACAATATTAAATATGTGACGCTTTGCGGAATGCAAACCCACATGTGCCTTGAAGCAGCAACCCGCGCTGCTCATGATTTTGGGTACAACTGCACAGTAGTTGAAGATGCCTGTGCAACACGCGATTTGAAATTTGGCGAGGTGACCGTAAAAGCAAAAGACGTCCACTACTCTACCCTGGCTACTTTAAAAAGTTATGGAAAGGTTGTAAATCTGAAAGAATTTTTGGAAAGTCAAAATAAGAAATAAGGAATAACAAATCAGAAAGTTAAAAATCTGTTTTAATTCCATTTTCTGATTTCTTATTCCCTGCCCGTCCTTGCCCGATGATGTTATTCGGGGTTATTCGGGCGGGTGGTCAGCCAAGCTTATTCGGTATTTTAGATTTTTTTCATAACTCCCCCTCTTTCGGAGGGGGTTGGGGGGAGGCTTTCTTACTCAACCACCCGCAGCCACGCTTCAGCCAAGAGTTGCGCTCCTGGCATTCCCGGATGAACACCGTCGCCAGTCCAGTATTTAGCCGGCGCATGTTTTACGGCCTCATCAAAAACCTGTTGAAAAGGCACCCACAGAGCATTAAATTCTTTGGCAATTTTTTTGGCTACCGCCTGGTATTCTTTCATTGGCGCTTCCCAGGTTTCATCAACTGCCGAGGTATTCAAAACATAAAACGGTTCGCAAATTACCAGTTTTATGTTGGGGAGTTTTTCCTTTGTAGCTTGAAGCAGTTTCCGGTAGTCATTTTCATACACTTCAACAGTTCCGTTGTATTGTCCGTTTCGTTTGTGCCAGTAATCGTTAACTCCGATTAAAATGCTCAAAACATCGGGTTTTAAATCGAGGCAATCTTTTTGCCATCGCTCTGCCAACTGGTAAACTTTGTTTCCACTGATTCCACGGTTATAAATCGTGAGATTTTTTTCTGGAAGAGCATTCAGTAATGCTGAAGCTGCCAGAAAAGCGTAACCCTGACCAAACGATTTTGCATTATTTGGTTGCTCTTTTTCCTTTTCACGACCGGCATCGGTAATCGAATCACCCTGAAAAAGGATGGTATTTCCGTTACCAAAAAGCGTGTATCTATCTTTTTTAACTGCCTTTTCAGCGCCAATACTGGCCTTAACAATTGATGGAATACTGGCCAGTGCAGCAGCTCCAACGGCCGATTTGGTAAAAAAATTGCGTCGTGATAAGTTCATTTTGTTATTATTTTAGATTGCCTAAAATTAGAAAGAATCCGATTACTATTACTATGGTACAAATAATGAATGTGATTAAATTATTCATGGATTAAACTAACTTTGGTTAAATTTTTATAAATGAAAGATAAGGCCGATATTGAAAAAATATATAATCATTGGATTAAAACCTCTGACAATGATTTTATTAAATTAAAACTTTAGGGAATGGATAAAAGGAAAGCTCTAAAAATTGCAAAGTTTTATATAGATTCGA
>JBBIVS010000587.1:0-2446 GCA_037439605.1 Draconibacterium sp.
TATCGTCCAGTTTTGTGCAAAGCAAAAATATTTTATATACATATTCAAAAGCCGGGGGCATATTTTGTTTTTGCTTGTCGAGTACAGCCAGCAGTTTAGTTGTTTCAACCCTCAAGCCGGCCTCCTCGAAACACTCTTTTACCGCAATTTCTGCGGGGCTGTATCCCACATCGGCCCAGCCACCGGGCATTGCCCAGCAATTATCGGCTTTTTCCTGTATTAAAAGTATCTCATTTTTTTCGTTGAATACCACTGCCCGGACATCAACTTTTGGCGTTTTATATCCATTTTTGTCAGAAATCACTGCTGCAATTTTCTCAACAGGTATGTCAGTCATTTGCGATAATATCTGAAGACTGATTTCGTGCAATTCTGTGTAACGTTCACGGTCGTAACTGTTTTCGTTAAATTCGAGGCCGGTTTCTGCCAACGCCTGTATTCGTTTAATTTTTTCGAAAATGAAATTCTGCATTTTATTTTTCCTCATTGCGCACAATCACGTATTTCCCGGGTTCAAGTTCAGCGTAACCCTGGTCGTAACAGAAATAGTAAATCCTGCCTGTTTTTGTTGTGTAAATATTGGTGTGATATTTAAAGTTGAATCCTTTTTTATCCAGGACACTTTTAATGGTAGTCGATTTTTCATCAGGGTTCAGTTCATTTAGAATCGTATGGTTCAATTTTAAAATCCTGTTGATGTTTCGCATTACGTTGGTTGTACTGCCCAGTTTTTTGTTGTTGTAAGCGTTGCGGCACAAATCGTTACAGAATTTCTGGTCGGCACGGCCTTTTAATGGTTCACCGCAATCGAGGCAAAATCGTTTTTCCATGATATTGGCATTAATTTGTTATTCAAGTTTAATCTTTTGCTTATGTGTTTTTTCAAACTCTTTTTTCAAATCAAGTTTGGTAAGTTTTGAATTGTCGAGTTTATAAACCAAAGTTAATTCCATATCAGAAACATTTATAAATGTTGAATAAAGTGTTCCTCCCAGGTTCCCGTTTTCATCTTTTTGAGGAATCTGAACAGCCCCGGCAATGGCATTTCCTATCTGTTTTAAATCAAGACTTTCACTTTTCTCATTCAATTGATTTAATCTTTGTTCGATAGATTGATATCTGGGGCAGGGATAATTACCCGCTGTGGTGTCGGATAACAAAAAATTGGTTGCAATCAGCATATTGTCTTGTTTTTGAATGATTTTCTTTTCTCCGTTTACCCATTCAACTAAAACTGAATTTCCGGTATTATCGCCGAACATAATATGCCCTTCTGAAACTGCAATTCTTTCTTTTTCCAGAAAGTTTAGAGCCTCTGCCACAGTTTTGCATTTGGCAAGAATTTCATCACCAACATTTCTGCCATCCGGATTTTTAAAACCTTCAGGAAGTTTTTGTTTTGGTGTAACCGCGCCATCAAAAAGCAACCCGAATTCATTTATTCCCCCCTGTGCGAAATCATACCATCCGTACCATAACCTTGCGAACTCATTTTTCGATTTTGGATTTATCTGAATGTACGGATTTACATTATACCAGTAATCTTCGTTGTTTACAAAGTAGATTTTCCCCGTAATTTTATCGACATAATAAAACATCGAACAAGCCTCTGTTTCAAAGGGTCGTAGTATTATTATCAATAAAGAAATTAAAAAGATTCTGGACATGTGTATTTCCGTTTCTGTTTTTATTATGGTAGATTTATTATTCAATTATCGTCATTCCCCTGGTTGCGTTGAAATTACTAATTTCAATCCGGTAAAAATATTTTCCTTTCGGCAGTTTACCCGAATCAAATTCAACACTGTAACTTCCCGAATCAAAATGTTCCCCGGCAAGTTCTGCAATTTCAACACCCAGCATGTTGTACACTTTCAGCGAAACAAAATCATTTTCAGGGATTCGAAATGAGATAACTGTTTTTCCTGAAAACGGGTTTGGGTAGTTTTGGTTAAGTGTAAAAATATCGCTTTTGTTTAATTGAATTTCCTCAACTGAAGTAGGTACTATCCCCATCAACGAAAGCATTTTCCGTGCATATCTTTTACCAAGTTCCCGATATCCTGCCGAATCGAAATGAATATTGTCGGTTGCATCGGTACATTTGCTCGACGAAATTACATACGAATTGGGCAGTGTTTGCGGCAATCTTGCAATAATTGTATTCATACTTGCACAAATTCCGCCCTGGTCGGCATGTACAACTTCGCCGGCAAGCAGTGGCACCGAATCGGGGTTCAGACTGAGGTCTGCAATCAGGTTGTTGTAAATGGCTTTTACTTTTGTAGGCCACTGTGTGTCGCCAGTGTTCGATTCGCCCTGATGAAGCAATATACCTTTGATAACGCCATCCTTTTGAGCAAGTTTGGCAACTTCAACCATGTATGCATATGGATTTCCGTTGTATTCGGCAATGATATTTTTCAACCAGTCATCGGTAATGGTT
>JBBIVS010000588.1:0-2443 GCA_037439605.1 Draconibacterium sp.
TTGCAATAATGATTGCAAAATGTGTAATTTGTATCTCTACCTTATATCTTGTCATTCATATTATATCTTGCCATTGCTAAGTAACGGAATTAATTTTGGATTGTTTTAATGCAGATGAATATCATAAAAAAAGCCAGATAAAATCCGGCTTTTTCTGATTATTCACTTTAAATTTTTAAAGCTGACTTATTCTTCTCAAGCCAGGTATCAAAATCAAAAAGTTCCGGATTCAGTTTTTTAGTGGCTTCAATATTTCTGGCGCCACAAAAATCTGTCTCAAAATCTGCTTTAAACTGAAACATGTTTCCCATATCATCAGCGCCGGGAAAGCCAAAACTCCGGTAAACTGATGCCGGAACGTCATTGTATTTAACTTCAATTCCCAAATGCTTTGAAAATGCGCTGGCTATTTGTTTTCCGGTTAAATGTTCACCGGCAATGCTTACCGTTTTGCCCTGATATTCTGTACCTGCTTTGAAAATGGAAAAGGCACATTTGCCAATATCGTCAGAAGCAATTCCTGGGAGTTTCTTGTCTCCCATTGGAAATGTGATGGCATAGCTTCCATCAGGTCCTTTTTGAGGGCCTAAACCAAAGTAAATAAAGTTTTCCCAGTAAAATGAGGTATTTAGCAAAGTGTATGGAACCCCGCTTTTTTCGAAATAAACATTCGATTCGCCTTTGGCATCAAAATGTGGTACTTTGTATTTTCCATGTAACGTAGGCATTCTGTCGTCGCTCAGTGGAATCCAGTTTCTTGTATCCTCGAGCGTTGACCAGATTACATGCTGAACACCAGCTTCTTTGGCAGCTTCAGCCATATTTTTGGCATGTAGATTTTCTTTTTCCGGCGAAAAATGCTCCCAGAAAAAAGTAACGCAATATGCACCATAAGCGCCTTTAAAAGCTTTTACAAGACTGTTTTTGTCGTCAACATTGGCATCAACCACTTCAACTCCTCTTTGGGCAAGTACCTTTGCTTTATCTGAACCCATATTTCGGGTAAGGGCCCGAACTTTATATTCCCCGCTTTTGTCATTTAAAATGGCATCAATAAGACCTTTTCCCTGGGCTCCTGTCGCCCCAACGATTGCAATAATTTTTCCGTTTTTCATATTTTTTAAGATTTTTATTAAAAATAAAGATATAAAAGTATTAATATATTCATAAAATATTTATATTTGCATACTGTTTTATCTTTTATTAACAGAAAACTGGTAAGTGAAAGTTATTTGAAAAATTGAAAAAAGAAAAGACATAAGTGCCAATATGGGATAAAATCAAGAATTATGTCCCAAATAAAGAAAACAATATTTTTTGGCACGGTTGCAACAGTCTGACTATCAGTAACTGGCAATGTTGGTCTTGTTTTTGAATAACATTATTTACCGAAAGGGTAGAATTCTTCTTATAATGATTGGTTTTATAAGGGGTTTGTAAATTATCAATCGCATTCCAAAAGCGTCTAAAGAATTCTACCCTTTTTCCTTTTTAAAATCCGGCATGTTTTGTGATTTTGCTAATTCATCTTGATAAATTTCATTTCGGTGGTTTGCTGACTTTGCTGGTTGATATTGGTGCAGGTAAATTCATTTGGGTTGATAAAATCGGCATGAAATTCCGACCAGGCGACATCGGGCATAAAATTGAAAACAATCTTTCCTGAAAAGTAATTGTTTTTGGTAAATTGTCCAATCCATGTAAAATAACCACCGTTGGGGTACAACAGAAAGCCTTTAAATTTTCCCTCGTTCGAATCGAAGCTGATATTGTTAATGTACATTGGAATTTTTTGGCCTTTGATAATCTGATAAACATCGATTATAAAAGATAGTCCATATTCGCGGCATTCGCGCACTTCAACGCTGTCGGCGCCAATTTCAGCCTGCCAGGTGCCTAAATATTGTTTGTACAATTTCAACTGGTTTAGTTTGGTTTGCGTTCTTTGAGCCTGAATACCAGTTGAACAAAACAGGATTGCCACGACAAGAGAAGTCTTTAACAAAGTTTTCATGATAGTTAAATTTTTAGTTTTTGGTAATTTATACGAATACCAAAAACCAATGGTACATACTTTATAAGAAAATTTTTGATGTGTTTTCAATATAGAACGCTGGAACTATTTTGAGGAAAACCTACCGGGTAAAAAGCCGGTTTGGGAGTTTTCGCTGGAGGAAAATCATGGAAATTATTTATCCGAAAAATAAACGATGCAGTTCATATTCAGCTGGTGACTCAGAGTCACCTGCTGAATGCGACAGGAGCTGCCTGTGGTTTATTCATCCGATGACTCCAAGTCATCGGATGAATAGAAAACCTAAAACGCCCACGTTACCTTTGCCCCAAACATCCGTGGTGCACCCGGAACAAAAGTAGGCACACCAAACAAACTCCCCGCATTTCCACCGCTGGTAAAGTATTCTTCTCCAAGTAAATTGGTTGC
>JBBIVS010000589.1:0-2442 GCA_037439605.1 Draconibacterium sp.
AATGATAAAAGTGCGCTTCCGTACGCTTGGGTGTTACCCGTTAACCGGCGCTATCGAATCGAATGCCGAGACCATTGAGGAAATCGTTGAGGAAATGATGACAGTTACAGTTTCTGAACGCACTACACGCGTTATCGACTTCGACCAGGAAGGAAGTATGGAGCAGAAGAAGAGGGAGGGATATTTTTAAAGAAGTTGTCATGGTTGTCGGGTTGTCAAGGTTAATTGTTACACAACTTGATAACAAAGACAACAATTATAACAACGAAAACAATAAAAAACGACAACTCGAAAACAATTACAACTCAATAACATGACAACACAAAATCTCGATATTAAAGCTTTCCTCGACCAGGATCAGAAAAAAGACCTGCTGCGTTTACTTACCGCAGGTTCGGTTGACGATGGAAAATCAACTCTTATTGGGAGATTAATGTTCGACAGCAAAATGTTGTACGAAGACCAGCTTTCGGCATTGGAACGCGACAGTAAACGGATTGGCCATGCCGGCGACGACATTGATTACGCTTTGCTGCTTGATGGTTTGAAAGCTGAACGTGAACAGGGAATCACAATTGATGTGGCGTACCGTTATTTTTCCACTGCAAAACGAAAATTTATTATTGCCGATACACCTGGACATGAGCAATACACAAGAAACATGATTACAGGAGGTTCTACAGCCAACCTCGCCATTATTTTAATCGATGCCCGTTATGGCGTAATTACACAAACCAAACGGCACACTTTTTTAGTATCGTTGCTGGGAATAAAACATATTGTTGTAGCCATCAATAAAATGGATTTGATGGATTTCAGCCAGGAAGTTTTCGAGAAAATAAGGGCCGATTATACCTCTTTTGTTGTCCGGTTGGATATTCCTGATGTAACATTTATCCCAATTTCGGCATTAAAAGGAGACAATGTTGTTGATAAATCTGTAAATATGCCGTGGTATCATGGAAGTTCGATGTTACAATTCCTTGAAACGGTTCATATCAGCAGCGACCGGAATTTTACAGATATGAGATACCCTGTTCAGTTTGTGCTTCGCCCTGACACCGGTTTCCGTGGTTTTTCAGCGGCAGTTGCTTCCGGAATTATCTCGAAAGGAGATGAAATTCTTGTATTGCCGTCGTTAAAAACATCGAAAGTTAAATCGATTGTTACCTACGACAAGGAGCTGGACAGCGCATTTCCACCTCAATCGGTTACTGTTACTTTAGAAGACGAAATTGATATTTCACGGGGCGATATGCTTGTTCACCCCGACAACCAACCTCGCATGGAACGCCAGTTTGAGGCCATGCTGGTATGGATGGACATAACACCTATGAACCTGGCAACACAATTTTACATTAAACACACAACCAATACAACAAAAGCACGGATTGACCAGGTAAAATATAAAATCGATGTCAACACGCTTGAAAAACAGAGTATTGATTTTCTCCATCTGAACGAAATTGGCCGGGTTGTGATTACAACTTCAAAACCGATTTTTTTCGACCCTTACAAAAAAAACAGGCAAACCGGTTCGTTTATTTTAATCGATCCAATTACCCACAACACCTGTGCTGTTGGGATGATTATAGACCGGCTTGACAGCAAAAACCTTTCGTCGCGGATTACCGATGTTGACAAAATGAAAATTGCCATGGGGAAATCGCTAATCCAGAATGAGGACTACCACAAAAAATATAATCAGAAAGGAGAAACTATTTGGATTTCGGGGCTGCATGGTTCGGGCAAAAACGAACTTGCATTCAGCCTCGAAAAAAGACTTTTTGAAGATGGCGCAATTGCCGTGCTAATCGATGGCAGCTCGGTTCGTTCAGGATTAAACCGTGAACTCGATTTTACCCCAGCCGACCGCGCTGAAAACCTGCGCCGGGTTGCACACGTCTGTAAATTATTGAACGACCAGGGAATTATAACAGTTTGTTCGTTTATTTCACGCAATGCTTCATTGCGGAATCAAATTGCTGAAATAATTGGCCCCGACCGCTACCACCTTTTTTATATGGATGCAACACTTGAATATTGCAAAAATAATAAACCCGAATTGTATAAATTGGTTGAGTTGGGAGAAACCAAAAACCTGCCGGGAGTTGATTTGGAATTCGAAGTGCCGGCTAATGCAAAACTGGTTTTAAAACCAGAGGAGAATGAGTTAAATATTGATAAAGTACTGGATTATTTGGCGGCAAACAAGATTTTTCCACATCATTAATCCGACAGAAAAATTACAACAGTATCATTCAATAACCATTGGTCCGACATATTCAGTTGCAACCACAACATCATCAAACCACATTGTTATATTCGATTTAATATTGGAATTATCGGTATATAAACCGAAACCGATTCGATTGGGTTTTAAGCTTTCAATTTCGCGAAATCTGAGATTTGGAAAATCGCCCATCAGCTTTCCATCTATCC
>JBBIVS010000590.1:0-1446 GCA_037439605.1 Draconibacterium sp.
ATTTTTCAAACAGGTTTATTTTTTCGTTAAGCGTTGTAAGCAAACGCAAATTACTTCCATCGGGGGCAGTTACCAGCCTGGGGTGTGTATGAAAAGTGAAAATTACAGTTTCGCCGTCATGTTGCCTGGCAAATTCCTGTAAACGCAAAATCACTTTCCGGTGCCCCAAATGAACCCCGTCAAAAGTGCCAATGGTAACCACAGGTTTCCGCGCTTTAAACAGTTCTAAGTTTGTGTATATTTTCACTTATTATTCTGATTATCGCCGAACATACAAATTTTCAGCATGACAATGCCGGCAAAAATAGAAAAATCAACTCAATACTATATTCTTAAAATATGTTATTTTCATTGAAGCTGTTTATGTTGTAGTGGATTTTGTTAATTTTACGGCCTCAAAAAAAGAAGAGCATGATTTTTAATCGGTTGATTTTTATTCTTTTTATATTGGCAATGATTTTCAGCAGTTGTCATAAAAACGATGGTTTTACTATCAGCGGTAAAATATCACATGCTGAAGGCGATACAATTTCTCTTGAAGAGCTCCATGTTTCAACCCGGAAACCGGTTGCAAAAGTTAAGATTGACAAAAATGGTGAATTTGAATTTAAAGGCAAAGTTTCAATCCCAACTTACTATTTGCTGATGTTATCTGACAACAATTTCATTACGCTTTTGGTCGATTCGCTTCAACAGGTTTTTATTGAAGCTGATGCTGCCAATTTCGGCAAGGAATATATTGTTCAGGGGTCGTTAGGTTCAATCCAGGTAAAAGAATTAACCGAACATTTAAACCGGACCGAGCACAAACTCGATTCATTGCGGCAGCTCAATAATTTGTACCGTAACAATACCGCTTACCAGGAACTAAGTACCCGGTGGAATCAGGAATATGCTGTAATAATAGAAGAACAGTCGAAATTTTCGACCAACTTTGTTTTAAATAACCCGTTTTCAATGGCAAGCGTTTATGCGTTGTACCAAAAGTACAGAGATCAAAGTTATGTTATCCGCGACTTGCAAACCATGCGCACAGCTGCTTCGGCCTTAAACGCAATATATCCAAATTCAAACCTGGTTAAAGCGTTATACGAGAATACACTACAGATTTTACGCGATGAAAAGGCAGCACAGATAAAGAAATTTATTGAGCAGGAGGGAGTAAACAGCCCCGACATTTTATTGCCCGATATTAACGGAAAAGAAATTGCGCTCACATCGTTAAGGGGAAAGGTGGTTTTGTTACATTTCTGGGCTGCCGAAGATCGTGGATCACGTGTGATAAATTCGTTACTTGGGGAAGCATACCAAAAATACAAATCAAAAGGTTTCGAAATTTACCAGGTAAATGTGGGTGTTAACAGAAGCGAATGGATTGACGCTACAGATGAAGATAAACTGACGTGGGTAAATGTGGGCGATATGGAAGGAAGCACAAAAGCCAGA
>JBBIVS010000590.1:1463-2441 GCA_037439605.1 Draconibacterium sp.
CAAACTATTCCTTTTAATTATCTTTTGGACAAAGAAGGGAAAATACTTGCGCGAAACCTGACCGGGCCCGATTTGGATAAAACCCTTGCGCGAATTCTTAAATAAGCAATCTGGGAAATACCAGACGTTGAATAAATATCAAGCTTTATTTTGAAAGAAAAAGGGAAAATATTTTTTGTTTCCGACGTTCATCTTGGAGCGCCTGCATTTAAGAACAACCACGAGCGTGAACTGACTTTTGCCCGTTGGTTGGACAGTATAGCTGATGATGTTCAGGAGCTTTATTTGATGGGCGATATTTTCGATTTCTGGTGGGAGTACAAAAAAGTTGTTCCGCGAGGATTTACCCGTATTTTGGGTAGAATTGCCAATTTAACCGACCGTGGAATTCCGGTTCATTTTTTTACCGGAAACCACGATTTATGGGTATTCGATTATTTACCTTCAGAGTTGGGAGTTGTTGTTTACAAAAATGAAGTGATTAAGGAATTTGGGGGTAAAAAATTTTTCCTTGCTCACGGCGATGGGTTGGATGCAGAGGATATTGGTTATATCAGGCTAAAAAAAATATTTACAAATAAAAAACTGCAGTGGTTGTTTTCGCGCCTGCACCCCAATTTTGCCCTTCACATAGCCCATAAATGGTCGGGTTCAAGCAGAACTGCAAAACTTGCAAAAGAAGAAGAATTTAATGTTAAATATGACGGGATGTATAAATTTGCACAGGAATATTTGACGAAGGAACCAATTGATTATTTTATTTTTGGCCACCGTCATCAAATGGTAGTCACCCCGTTAAACGAAATAACAAATTTTGTGCTTTTAGGCGACTGGATTACGAACTTTTCGTTTGGAGTTTTTGATGGAGATAAATTTGAATTAAAAAGATTTAATGAGTAAGCAGTAAAAAGCGAAGGAGTAGCTATGCAATGAAAAAGGAAATTTACACACGAATTATAGGAACCGGAAGCTATCTTC
>JBBIVS010000591.1:0-277 GCA_037439605.1 Draconibacterium sp.
CCTGTTTACAATCCCATCAGGGGCAATAATGCAATGGAGAAATTTCTTACCCACAATCGCGAAAAGTGGGGCAGCGAAAGTATACCGGTTCATACCGCAGCCAGGGCTTTAATTGAATATAACTGCAAAAAAAAGTTAACCGGCCTGTATCTGATTGCAGACCAAACCCCGCCTGCAAAATCAAAATTCTGGACAGTTTTTCTGAACCAAGAGACGCCGTTTTTCTCTGGGCCTGAGAAAATTGCTTCAAGGGGCAATTTTCCGGTGTTTTTTTTGC
>JBBIVS010000591.1:306-2403 GCA_037439605.1 Draconibacterium sp.
GGAAATACATTATAGAATTATCAATGCTTTTTGAAAACCCGAAAGATGTTGAGCAAAAAGAAATTTTGCTGGCTTACGTTCGTAAATGCGAGGAAATAATTCGCGCAGAACCTGAATATTATTTATGGTCGCATAACAGGTGGAAGCACAAACGGCCTGAAGGCGTAGGGCTTACAATGTAAAAAGAGGCGCCGGCAAATTCACATTCTGGTCAAGGGAAAGTGGTAATCAGGTAGGAATAGAAATCCATTAATTGCCGACAACCTCCAAAACTACGCTGCCTATTTTAGTCTGTTTTTATTTTAATAAAAATCTTTTAAGCGCTTCGTAAAAATTAATCCATATTTCTGGCAGCCACCTTACCTGCTTCTATGGCATGGACTACAAGGCTTGCGCCTTTTTCGGCGTCGCCTGCTGCAAATAATTTAGCTACCGAAGTTTGTTTTTTATCATTTACTTTTATATTTCCGCGCTGATCATAATCCACACCTAAAGAGTCGAGCAAACCAATATGAACAGGTTGCGTAAATCCCATCGACAATAATACCAATTCTGCATCAATTATCTCTGTTGTTTCGGGAATTTCATTCATAACCCAACGTCCTGTGTCATTTTTCATCCATTCGACCCGGACCAGTTCAACCTGTTTTAGTTTTCCGTTTTCACCGGCAAACCTTTTTGTTGAAAGGTTCCACCGGCGCTCGCAACCCTCCTGGTGCGAACTCGATGTACGCAAGGTATTTGGCCAATAGGGCCAGGGATTGTTATCCTCGCGCACTTCAGGCGGCTTTGGCAATATTTCAATCTGGGTTATCGATTTTGCTTTTTGGCGAACCGAAGTACCAACACAATCGGAGCCGGTATCACCACCACCAATAACCAGCACTTTTTTCCCTTTTGCCAGTATCCTGAATTCTTCACCGGTGAGTTTGCCTGCTACTTTTTTGTTCTGCTGCGTCAAAAAATCCATGGCAAAGTATACTCCTTCCAAATCGCGCCCTTCAACAGGCAAGTCGCGGGGTTGTTCGGCGCCAACTGCCAAAAGTACTGCATCAAACTCCGAAAACAGCTCTTCCTTTGATATATTAACACCGACATTTACGTTTGTTTTAAAAATTATCCCTTCGTCGACAAAAAGTTCCAAACGGCGGTCGATAACACTTTTCGACAATTTAAAATCGGGGATTCCGTAACGCAATAAACCGCCAATAGCATCGGCTTTTTCGAAAACAGTAACAAGATGGCCCGCCCTGTTTAACAAATCGGCTGCCGATAAACCGGCTGGCCCTGAACCCACTACGGCTACTTTCTTACCTGTCCGCGCCTGAGGGGGATTGGCCTTTATTAACCCTGCATCAAAAGCCTGCTCAACGGTTGCACATTCGTTTTCGCGAATGGTAACAGCCTCTTCGTGAATTGCAAGAACGCATGATTTTTCGCACGGGGCCGGACAGATACGGCCTGTAATCTCAGGAAAACTATTCGTAGATTGTAAAATCCGATACGCTTCGTCTTTTCTACCGCGATAAATTGCATCCTGCCACTCGGGTATTTTGCTCCCAACCGGACAGCCCCAGTGACAAAACGGAATGCCGCAATCCATACAGCGCGATGCCTGAAGCGCCCTGTCTTTTTCGTTCAATGTCTGCTCAACTTCACCATAATCATGTATCCGGTCGTTTATCGGACGATAACCGGCATCTTTACGGGGTACTGTCATAAAACCTTTTGGATCTCCCATATCTTAAATTCCTGTTTTTTAAACTTTTAAACTGATCACTCGTGACGAGAAGGATCATCTTCGGTTAACTGCAATTTCTTTTGCAACTCTTTAAGTTTCTGCTCTTCCAATACTTTTTTGTATTCGAAAGGAATAACCTTTACAAATTTGGGCAGATATTCGTCCCAGCGTGTAAGTATTTTCGATGCAAGGGAGCTTTGGGTATACAGAAAATGTTTGTTTATTATTTCCTGTAATTCCTTGATGTCGGCTTTTTCGTCGACAGGGTTTAAATCGACCAAACCACGGTTGCAATAATAATCGAAATCGCCGTTATCATCGAGAACATAGGCAATGCCACCACTCATACCGGCAGC
>JBBIVS010000592.1:0-1124 GCA_037439605.1 Draconibacterium sp.
TTTGGGCGCAACCATTGGAAATGGGAAACAACCCTTTCCGTTTATTCACGAAAAAGATGTTATCAGCGCATTTATCTGGGCTGTTGATAATTTGGACAAAAGAGGAACCTTCAATCTTGTAGCTCCCAACAGCATAACAAACAGAGAATTTACAAAAGCGCTTGCAAATGCATTAAACCGCCCAGCTGTTTTTTCAATTCCTGAATTTGTTTTAAAGATTGTTTTGGGTGAAGCTGCTGTTTTACTTACTGAATCGCCGGAGGTTGAGCCTAAGAATTTGCTGGAAGCTGGATTTAAATTCAGCTATCCGGATATAAGCCTGGCGCTGAAAGACATTCTGAAACAGGTTAAATAAATTCTGACTGTCAATTCTTGCCATTTGTGTGTAATTTGAAATTGGGCTTTATTTCTTACTCATATATTGATAAATAACTGATAGAAAAAAGAGTTGAAAAAGGTCGGAAAATTTTTGTAAGTTTTAAAAAAGATTTAGCGATGATTATTGAAAGAAAAGATAATGAAATAATTGTAAGGTTTTCGGTTGGCACAAAAGCATCGGAAATACAATCGCTGTTGGATTATCTGCGATATGAGGAACTAACCTCGAAATCAACCGCAACAGAAAAAGATGTTGAGTTGCTTGTTAAGTCTGCAAAAAAAGGACGGTGGAACAGAATAAAACAAGAATTGAACATTGAATGACAATAAGAATTGTTGTTGACACAAACATCCTTTTCAGCACACTACTAAATATAAACAGCAGAATTGGTCAAATACTGATTAAAGGTCACCCTTTTTACAATTTCTTTTCACCCGAATATATAAGAGACGAGATCTTTGATCATAAAGATAAAATTCAGCATCTTGCCAGGATGAATGACATAAAATTCATTGAAACTTACGAATTAGCGGTCCATAACATCAGAATTATAAGTAATTCTTTAATTCCAGCAACATTTTATAAAAAGGCTGAGTTTCTTTGTAGTTCAATTGATTTTGATGATACACCGTTTATTGCATCTTCGGAGTTTTTACGTTGTAAATTATGGACTGGCGACAAAATTTTGATTAATGGTTTACTTGCCAAAAATTATTCACAAATTATTACAATAGAAGAATTATAC
>JBBIVS010000592.1:1134-2400 GCA_037439605.1 Draconibacterium sp.
TTTCAAAAATTCGACTACATAAATAAAGGAACATATCCGATATTTTAAAAGGACATAAACCTTTGATGAAGATATTCAGTGTTAAGTTGGACTATAAATCATACTTTCGCAGTACAGGGTGATAGAATTCTCCTGTCCCCCACTGTTGCATAAATCATTACACCAATTATTCACCGGGTGAAGTGAAATCAACCGATGAAACAGGAAGTTAAGCGGTGAACAACAATCAGGATACCATCTGTTAATATGCAAAAAAGGCTGCCCAATCAAGACAACCTTTTTTTAATTATTCAGTTTAAAATTTATCTCAACCTGTTTTTCAGAGCAACAAATTCTTCGGCTAGTTCTTTTGGAAGATGTGTGCCAAAGTTTGCGTAATGTTTTTCAATTAATTCGCATTCGTCAAGCCATTTATGTTTGTCAACACTCAGTAATTCGTCGAGGTTGGCAGCTACTTCTTCAATACCTTTAATGTTGATATCCTTTTTTTTCGGAAGTAAACCGATTGGTGTTTCCACAGTTTCAACTGCATTGTTGCAGGCATTAAAAATCCATTCCAAAACACGCACATTTTCGCCATAACCCGGCCACAACCATTTTCCGTTTTCGTTTTTACGGAACCAGTTTACATTGAAAATTTTCGGCAATTTTGTTTTATCAGGAGCATTTTTACCAATGCTAATCCAATGTCCGAAATAATCGCCCATATTGTAACCACAGAATGGCAACATTGCAAACGGGTCGCGGCGCACGCCGGCTTTTAAACCGATAGCTGCTGCGGTAATTTCAGAGCCAACAATCGAACCCATAAATACCCCGTGGTCCCAGTTGCGCGCCTGGTAAACCAGTGGCACAGTTGACGGACGACGCCCACCAAAAATGAATGCTGAAATGGGCACACCTGCCGGGTTTTCCCAATCAGGATCAATAACCGGACACTGGCTCGCCGGGGCTGTAAAACGTGCATTCGGATGAGCAACAGTTTCTCCTGATGACGGGTCGTGCACTTTATTTTTCCAGTTGATTGTTCCTGCCGGACATTCAGTTCCGATTCCTTCCCACCAGATATCGCCATCGGGTGTTAAACCAACATTGGTGAAAATTGTGTTTGCTTTTGCAGAAAGCATTGCATTCGGATTTGTGTCCATTGATGTCAATGGTGCAACGCCAAAGAAACCGGCTTCAGGATTAATCGCGTACAAACGGCCATCAGCGCCAAATTTCATCCATGCAATGTCATCGCCGACTGTTTCAACTTTCCATCCC
>JBBIVS010000593.1:0-2376 GCA_037439605.1 Draconibacterium sp.
ATTTTAACCATCAGCGGATTGCCATCTGGTAGTTACGAATGGACTTCTTTTCACCACGACAATAACGACCAAACCGGAATTTTTAGCGTTAAAATTGAAGATGCACAGGGAACATCAGTAAAAAGCGGAATTGATATTTCGAACGGGAACCTGCCTTTTAATTTGGTAACTGCTTTAAAGTTAACCATCAAATCAAACGGAAGCGATGTGAAACTTACGTTTGAACTCGACTCGTACTCCGATAATAGCAATTCGTTTTTTGTAATGAATGGTTTTACGATTGGAACGCCAGACACAACAATGATTCCTGAGCAAACAGAATTACTCAGTCCGTTAAACGGTTTGAAAAATGTACCCTTGAATACTGTTTTAAAATGGACGAAAGTTAACTTTGCCGATTCCTACAATGTTTATTTCGATACGGAAAACCCGCCACAAATTTTTGAAAATGTTCAGAATGATAGTTGGGCGCCATCAACGCTCCTCTCAAATACAATTTATTACTGGCGGGTGGAAGCAGTGAATAAAAACGGAAAGGTAAGCAGCGAAATACAAAGTTTTATCACGAAAAATACCGGTACTGGCAGTTTTACAGGAAAAACAAATCTGGAATTCAGCCATTCCCGCAAGTTTTATACCGAAGGTTTTAAGTTGAAATTGACATCAAATAATCCCGAAGCAAATATTATTTACACCCTCGACAGTTCAACGCCGTCTGCTATAAACGGGACGGTTTATCAGGATGGAATTTTTATCGATTCGACTTTGGTTGTGAAAGCGATTGCAATTTCTGAGACTGATTCTTCTGCAATAGTTACCAATACATTTTTATTTCCGAAAACTGTCGCGAAACAAGGAAATGCCCCAACCGGATTTCCTTCTTTCTGGGGCGGTTCGTCAACTATTGCTGCCGATTACGAGATGGATCCGGAAGTTGTTACAAATCCTGCTTATTCCTCCGAAATTCCAAAGGCAATTCAATCCATCCCAACAGTTTCACTTTCAATGAATGTCGATGACTGGTTTAATCCGGCCAACGGACTTTATGTGGGATATCCCAACTCTGACATTTCGCGTGAAAAAGCGGTAACTGCCGAATTTATTTTTCCTGAAACGGGTGGACATTTTGCAGTTGAATGTGGCGTTCAAAACCAGGGTGGAACGAGCATAATCAACTGGAAAGTTCCAAAACAGTCGATGCGGCTCCTTTTTAAAGAAATGTACGGACCGGCAAAACTGGATTACAAATTATTTCCTGATTCCGAAATTGAATCAATCAATACTTTGGTTTTAGATGGTTTCCTTTATTCCTGGGTTCATCCCACGGATTTATTACAGCACAAAACTTCCCTTTATTTTCGCGACCAACTGGCTTCTGATATGCAGAATAAAATGGGTTGGACGAGTTTTCATGGAATTTACGTTAATTTGTTTATCAATGGTTTGTACTGGGGATTGTATGATTTACACGAACGGCCTGACGATGCTTTTTTAGCAGAATATCTGGATGCCGAACGGGAAGATTTCGATATCATCAAACATAATCCAAACAATGTGGTACAGGGTTCGAATGTGGCTTACAATGAAATGCTCGGACTGGCAAGAAATGGACTTTCAACCCCTGAAGCTTTGAAAAATATTCAGAAATACCTCGATTTGCCGGCATTTATTGATTATATAATTCTCAATTTTTATCTCGGGAATTTCGACTGGGCACACCAGAATTATTATGCTGCCCGTAACAGGGTTACAAAATCGGGTTTTAGGTTTTACACTTGGGATGCCGAGCATGTGATGCGATATTCGGATGTGAATTACAACAACACCCAAAAAAACGACAAGGGTGGGCCAACTGAAATTCATACACTTTTAAAACAAAACGAGGAGTACCGGATGATGTTTGCCGATGCGGTTTACAGGCATTTTTACAATGAAGGGGTTTTAACTCCCGAAAGTTTTGAGGAAAGTTTTTTGCGCAGAAAAAATGAAATTGAAGATGCAATTATCCTCGAATCAGCAAGATGGGGAGACTATCGGGAAAATCTTACTGGCGTTACTTATACAAAAAACAACCATTGGGTTCCGGAGGTAAACAAGGTTCTTGAAGAATATATTCCGCGGCGAAGGGATATTGTAATCAATCAGTTACGGTACGGCACTCCAAAACTGTTTCCCGATTACATGCCACCGGTTTTTGTCACAGAAAATCAGTTAGCAGGGTTGCAAAAAAGGATTGAAATCAAAAACCCGAATTCGGCAGAGGGCGATATTTATTATACTATCGATGGTTCCAATCCGCGGGCTGTGGGTGGCAAAATTCATGGATTGAAATACACAAATGCCATTTTGGTGGAAAACAGTACAGTAGTTAAAGCC
>JBBIVS010000594.1:0-212 GCA_037439605.1 Draconibacterium sp.
AAACAATTAAAATTTGCAATTGGACAAACAGATCATACTCGAAGGAATTGACCCACTTGAATTTTTCGGCATAAACAATTCCAAAATCGACCTCATTACTTCTTTCTTCCCTAAAATAAAAATCATTGCCCGCGGCCATTCGCTTTTAATTCATGGTGAAGAATCGGAAATCGGACTTTTTGAAAAGAAATTTGCATTTATTCTCGACCATT
>JBBIVS010000594.1:222-2357 GCA_037439605.1 Draconibacterium sp.
GTTTAATATTCTAACCCCCGATATTATCAGGGAAATTCTGGCTTCCGGAATTTCGGCAATGGAAGAAAACGGACTGGCTGACTCGGACATTATCGTGTTTGGAAACAACGGAAAACCTGTACGTGCCAGAACACCAAACCAGCGGGTTTTATTAGATGAAAGTGTAAAAAACGATCTGATTTTTGCCATTGGTCCGGCCGGGACAGGGAAAACTTACACCGCTATTGCACTTGCTGTAAAAGCCCTAAAGAACAAGGAAATAAAGCGAATTATCCTGAGCCGCCCTGCCGTGGAAGCAGGTGAAAACCTCGGGTTTCTTCCAGGTGATTTAAAAGAAAAAATCGATCCATACCTGCAACCGCTTTACGATGCTTTGCTCGACATGATTCCACCTAAAAAACTTGAAGAGTTTATAAAAGACGGCACCATTCAGATAGCACCGCTGGCATTTATGCGTGGGCGAACCTTAAGCAACGCTTTTGTAATTTTAGACGAAGCCCAGAATACCACTATAAACCAGTTGAAAATGTTCCTCACACGAATGGGTTTGAACGCCAAATTTATTGTAACCGGTGATATAACCCAGATTGATTTACCAAGGCAAACAAAGTCGGGATTAATTCATGCCCTGAAAATTTTGGGAAAAATAAAATCTATTTCTATTATTGAATTTGACAAACGTGACATAGTGAGGCACAGACTGGTGCGCGATATTGTAGATGCGTATGAGAAAAAGGCGAAGACCGAGGATGGAAACAATGCATGAATGCTATAATTCTATAATGCATGAATGAAAGAAACAATTAAATTTATAGTGAATCAATTATTTATCATCAAGAATCAAGTATCGAGAATCATGTAGTAATCATCAAAAAATAACAAATCATCATGAGCAACGCATTAACAAAAACAGAATTCAGTTTTCCGGGACAGGTGAGTCTGTACAAGGGAAAAGTACGCGACGTTTACAACATCAACAACGATTTTTTTGTGATGGTGGTATCCGACCGCATTTCGGCTTTCGATGTGGTCTTGCCAAAGGGAATTCCGTACAAAGGCCAGGTGCTGAACCAAATAGCTTCAAAATTCCTGGATGCCACTGCTGACATTGTACCCAACTGGAAAATTGCCTCGCCCGACCCAAACGTTACGGTTGGCCACATGTGCGAACCCTATAAGGTTGAAATGGTTATAAGGGGTTATTTAACCGGCCATGCATGGCGCGAATATAAAAGCGGTAAACGCTCAATCTGCGGAGTGCCCATGCCCGACGGGATGGTTGAAAACCAAAAGTTTTCGGAACCAATTCTTACACCAACCACCAAAGCTTCCGAAGGTCACGACGAAGACATTTCGCGCGAGGAAATCATTGCGAAGGGACTGGTTGACAAAGCCGAATACGAAATGATGGAAGACTACACCCGGAAACTGTTTCAGCGCGGTACTGAAATGGCAGCCCAAATGGGACTGATTTTGGTGGACACCAAATACGAATTCGGCAAAAAAGATGGAAAAATCTACCTCATCGACGAAATTCATACTCCCGATTCATCGCGCTATTTTTATGCCAAAGGATACGAGGAACGTCTCGCTACCAATGAACCACAGAAACAGCTTTCGAAGGAATTTGTGCGCCAATGGCTGATGGAAAATGGGTTTCAGGGGAAGGAAGGACAAACCGTTCCGTTTATGAGCGACGAATTTGTGGCTACGGTTTCAGAACGCTACATTGAATTATATGAAAACATCACCGGCGATAAATTTCAAAAGTCAGATACCACAAAAATTCAGGCCCGGATTGAAAATGCAGTGAATGAATTTTTAAAAGGAAAAATTTAATCAGTTATGGAGGTCATATAACATTTAAAGTGATGCTATGACAAAACAAATTAATTACATGAAAACAAAACAATTACTCCTCGTTTTTTGCCTTTTTACTTATTCCTTTTCACTTTTTGCGCAGGATGAATTTACCCTGGGAAAAGAAGGACAAAAAGCGCCGGATTTCACTTATGAAACTACTCCTGGAAAAACAGCAAAACTTTCGGATTTAAAAGGCAAAGTGGTGTGGATTAACTTTTTTGCCACCTGGTGCGGTCCGTGCCGGCAGGAGTTGCCCCACCTGCAAAAATAGG
>JBBIVS010000595.1:0-2349 GCA_037439605.1 Draconibacterium sp.
CGGATGTCATTCCGATTTTTTTTCCAATAATACCAGCCATTTTCGACTACTTTTAGTTATCAAACTTTAATTTCTACTTCAACGCCGCTGGGTAATTCCAGTTTCATTAAGGCGTCGATTGTTTTTGCGGTTGAGCTGTAAATGTCGATCAAACGTTTGTATGAAGACAACTGAAACTGCTCCCTCGATTTTTTATTTACGAAGGTTGAACGTAAAACTGTGAAAACCCTGCGATGTGTTGGAAGCGGAATTGGTCCGCTTACAACGGCGCCTGTGGTTTTAACCGTTTTCACAATCTTTTCAGCCGACTTGTCAACCAAGTTGTGATCGTACGATTTTAGCTTAATCCTGATCTTTTGACTCATGGTGAGAAATTGTTATAATTAATTTAATTTAATAAGTCAGTTCTGCCTTTTATATTGTCAAGTACTTTTTCGGCCAAAGCCTTGGGTACTTCCTGATAGTGACTAAACTCCATTGAAGAAGTAGCCCTGCCCGACGATAAGGTACGCAGCACGGTTACATAGCCAAATTGTTCGGCTAAGGGAACTTTTGCGCTGATTACCTTTGCGCCACCCTTGGTTTCCATACCGGAAACATCACCGCGTCTGCGATTGAGGTCGCCGATAATGTCGCCCATATATTCTTCGGGAGTTACAATTTCGAGTTTCATAATAGGTTCCAGCAATTTGGGGCCGGCTTTTGAAGAAGCACTCCTGAATGCCTGGCGCGCACAAATTTCGAACGATAACTGGTCAGAGTCAACTGCATGAAACGAACCATCAAGCAATGTTACTTTTAAACTATCAACAGGGAAACCTGCCAATGGGCCGTTAAGCAATGCACTTTCGAATCCTTTCTGAACTGAAGGGATAAATTCCTTTGGAATTCTTCCACCTTTTACCTCATCAATAAACTGCAATCCGGTAATTCCTTCGTCAGCCGGTTCAATTTTAACAATGATATCGGCAAATTTTCCGCGGCCACCGGATTGTTTTTTGAATACTTCGCGAAGTTCAACAACCTTACTGATGGCTTCCTTGTATGCAACCTGTGGCGCTCCCTGGTTACATTCAACCTTGAATTCCCTTTTTAACCTGTCAACAAGAATTTCGAGGTGAAGTTCACCCATTCCGCGAATAACGGTTTGTCCTGAATCGGGATCGGTATTTACCTTAAAAGTTGGATCTTCTTCTGCAAGTTTTGCCAAACCTTGTGAAAGCTTGTCGATATCTTTTTGAGATTTCGGTTCAATTGCAATTCCGATAACGGGTTCAGGGAAATCCATACTTTCGAGTACAATGGGATGCGAAATATCGCAAAGTGTATCGCCGGTACGTATATCTTTAAAACCAACAGCAGCACAAATGTCTCCTGCTTCGATAAAATCTTTTGGATTTTGTTTGTTCGAGTGCATTTGGTATAATCTCGAAATGCGCTCTTTTTTACCAGTTCGGGTATTTAATAATGTGATACCACCATCAATCCGGCCTGAATAAACCCTGATATAAGCCAAACGGCCAACAAACGGGTCGGTGGCAATTTTAAACGCTAGGGCAGCCAGCGGCTCACTCATATCTGCATTACGTGTTTCTTCCTTGTTGGTCCAAGGGTTGATTCCGGTTACATGACCGTTGTCGAGCGGACTTGGGAGGAAAGCACAAACCGAATCGAGCAATCGCTGAACACCTTTATTCTTGAATGCAGAACCACACATCATCGGGATAATTACACCTTCAATGGTCGCTTTGCGAATAACATCAAGCATTTCTTCCTTGGTGATAGATTCTGAATCCTCGAAGTAACGTTCCAAAAGTTCGTCATCCACCTCGGCAACCGATTCAACCAGTTTACCTCTCCACTCTTCGGCTATTTCCACCATATCAGCCGGAATTTCTTCCAACCGGAATTGAGTTCCCTTGGTTTCATCTTCAAACCAGCGCACTGCTTTCATTTCTATCAGGTCAATAACACCTTCGAATTTTTCCTCAGCCCCAATTGGTATTTGCACCGGTACTGGGTTCGCACCTAATTTTTCTTTAATTTCATTATAAACCTTGAAAAAATCGGCTCCTGAACGGTCCATTTTATTTACAAAAGCGATACGCGGAACACCATATTTTTCGGCCTGACGCCATACGGTTTCCGACTGGGCCTCTACTCCGCCTACGGCGCAAAACAGTGCAACAGCACCATCGAGTACACGCAACGAGCGTTCAACTTCAACTGTAAAATCAACGTGTCCAGGGGTATCTATGATATTGATTTTGTGCTCAACATCTTTATATTTCCAAAAAGTTGTGGTAGCAGCAGCCGTAATGGTGATTCCCCTTTCCTGCTCCTGTTCCA
>JBBIVS010000596.1:0-2111 GCA_037439605.1 Draconibacterium sp.
TGACGTAGTAATTGCCCAAACCAACGGACCGGCATGCACTATCGACTGGGTAAACGGCGACCATTTCAGTGGCGGAAGTTCGTCACCGGCAGCCATTTCGGGATACCCGAATATTACCGTTCCGATGGGATATGTGCACGGTTTGCCGGTGGATATTTCATTCTTTGGCAAAGCCTGGAGCGAACCGGTTTTGCTGAAAATTGCCTACGCTTACGAACAGGCCACCAAACACCGCAAAGCGCCTGGATTTTTGGAAACACTTGCCGAACCGGGACTTTGAGTTTCTTAAGTCCAGGATTCTTATAGTATCATTTAGTTTGAAAAACATGGACTTTGGAAAGTCCCTGTCCCAGTGATACAGGAACAATAAAAAATCCGTAATTTTGAAATAAAAAATGCCAACAGTTTTACTTATTTCAGGGTGGAGACTTTACTTTTGGGCTAACGAAAAAAATGAGCCTGTCCACATTCATGCAGAAAAAGGAGAAATGGAATGTAAATTTTGGCTTGATGTGGAAAATTTTGAAATTAAGTCAGCTTTGGAATTTAATCTCACGCCACAGGCACGAAGGGAAATCAAAAAAATTATTTATGAGCACTTTGACTATATTGTTGCGGAGTGGAATAATTTCTTTAAAAAATGAAAGAGATGGAAAAAGCCTATAACATTAAACAGGTTAGTTTCGAGAGTGATTTTATAATATTAATGTTTGACAATCAGGTTATAAAATTAAAATTGACAGAAATTTCTCAAAAACTTGCAAATGCAACAAAAGCAGAAAGAGAGGATTTTAAAATTTCTCCTTCTGGATATGGAATTCATTGGAGATTATTAGACGAAGATTTATCCATAAACGGATTGCTTAGCCAATGAAAGAGCGCCTTTTTGGAAAAACATTGCCTGAAATTCAATCCCTGGTTTCAGAATTTGGATTGCCAAAATTTACTGCATGGCAAATTACAGACTGGCTCTATAAAAAGCCTGTATCGTCGATTGACGAAATGACAAACCTTTCAAAAAAAACACGCCAGTTTCTCGAAGAAAAATTTGAATTTGGTTTGATTGGTTACACCAAAGTTCAGGAAAGCACCGACGGCACAAAAAAATATCTTTTCCCAACAGTTCAGCATAAATTTGTTGAAACGGCAATGATTCCAGAGGGTGACCGCAAAACGGTTTGCGTGAGTTCGCAGGTGGGTTGCAAAATGGGTTGCCTTTTTTGTTTCACGGCCAAACAAGGTTTTCAGGGGCAGTTAACTGCCGGCGAAATAGTAAACCAAATCCGCAGTATCGACGAGTCAAACGAGGTTACCAATATAGTTTATATGGGGATGGGCGAACCGTTTGATAACCTTGAAGAAGTTTTAAAGAGTATTGAAATCCTGACTTCGGAATGGGGTTATGCCATGAGTCCGCGGAGAATAACGGTTTCAACAATAGGTATTATTCCGGGTATGATTACTTTCCTCGAAAAATGCGAGGCACACCTTGCCGTTAGTTTGCATACACCTTTTCACGAAGAACGGCAAAAACTGATGCCTGTGCAGGTAGCTTACCCTATTGACGAAGTGGTGAAGGAGATTAAAAGCTGGGATTTTGGGCGTCAACGCCGCGTTTCGTTTGAATATATTTTGTTTGAAGGATTGAACGATACTCCTGCTCACGTGAAGGAACTGGCGCGGATGTTGGATGGTTTGAAATGCCGCATCAACCTCATCCGTTTTCATCCTGTACCAGGTACACCGTTAAAAAGTACCGACGAAAAAACAATTCTGCATTTTAAGGAAAAACTGAACCAAAAGGGAATATTAACTACAATTCGTGCATCACGAGGCCAGGATATTTATGCGGCATGCGGGTTGCTTTCTACGAAGGAACTGGTCAATAGTCAGTAGTTAATTGGTCACTGGTCATTTGTCATTGGGTGTCAACTGAACAATAAAGCATCCGGTATCAAAAATACAGCATCCGGTAACTCTTCATACCAGCATCATCTTTTCAATATAAATATCCTGAAAGTTTGGGTCGGCTTCGAGGTTGACATGGATGGTTTTGGCGAGGATATGCTGAACAAATTTTTCATCTTCGAATAAAAACATTTTGGCTCCAA
>JBBIVS010000596.1:2121-2340 GCA_037439605.1 Draconibacterium sp.
CATTCTGCCGCCTGAGGAACGAATCAGTTTCACAATTTTTTCAGCTTCACATTCTATTAATCCCGTGCGGATAACATTGTCAATATTCAGGAAATTCCCAAAACCGCCGGCAATAAAAACCTGTTCAATATCGCAGTATGAAATTTTCAGCTGGTTCAGCAAAATCTGTATTCCTGCGGCAATTGCTGCTTTTGCAAGCTGAAACTCGCGGATATCATT
>JBBIVS010000597.1:0-2329 GCA_037439605.1 Draconibacterium sp.
TTCTTCTTTTTAAACATTTCGAGCATCCGATCTGTAACAACAAAACCTCCGGCCACATTCAGGGTTGCCAAAAACAATGCAAGCGAACCAAGTATCCATTCGAAAGTTGTTGAGGCATGACCCACAAGGATGATACCGCCGATTATGATTACCCCGCTTATGGCATTTGCACCCGACATTAAGGGCGTATGCAGTACCGAAGGCACATTTGAAATAACCTCGAATCCAAGAAATACGGATAATACTATGATGAATATCGCATCTTTGTTTTCGGTTAAAAAAGTTAGTACATTTTCCATATCTGATTCATTTATTTAGTTTCAATTACAGATTTAACGCGCTCGTTGTAAACTTCACCTTTGTTTGTGATACAGGTTCCTTTTACAATGTCATCGTCAAAATTCAGGTTCAGCTCCCCGTTGTCGCTAATCATGAGTTTCATGAAATTCAGCACGTTTTTTCCAAACATACGGCTGGCGTCAACCGGTTTCTTTGCCGGATAATTCGATTGCCCAATAATTGTAACACCATTATGAACAACAGTTTCGTTGTCTTTTGTCAATTCACAGTTTCCGCCGGTTGATGCGGCCAAATCGATAATCACCGATCCGGGGTTCATGGCTTCCACTGCTTCTTTAGGCAATAAAAGCGGCGCCCTTTTTCCTGGTATTTGAGCCGTGCAAATTACAACATTTGCTTTTGCTGCATGGTCGTTTATCGCCTGCTGCTGTTTCTTTTTGAACTCTTCGGTTTGTTCAACAGCGTAACCTCCTGCTGCTTTATCTTCAACAGCGCCTTCCACTTCCACAAATTTTCCACCCAAACTTTTTACTTCTTCCTTTACGGCAGACCGAACATCGAAAACCTGCACCTGTGCGCCCAGTTTACGCGATGTGGCAATAGCCTGCAGACCTGCAACGCCTGCTCCCAGAATCAGCACATTAGCCGGACGGATTGTACCTGCGGCAGTCATGAACATCGGGAAAAAAGTGGGCAGTTGCGCAGCGGCCTCCAAAACAGCCTGGTACCCGGCAACCGTAGCCATCGAAGAGAGGATATCCATCGCCTGGGCACGGGTTGTTCGCGGTATTAAATCGAGGCTAAACGAAGTAATCCCTTTTTCGAGGAAAGTTTTCACCAGTTTGGTATCCCACAACGGATTAAAAGCGCTGATCCAAACCTGCGAATTTTTAATTTTTTGAGTATCGCCATCAGCCGGCGGCTGAATTTGCAACAGCACTTCTGCCTTTGAAAACACATCAGCGCGGGAAACAATTTTTGCCCCAACAGAAACATAGTCGGTATCGGCGGCAAAAGCTTTTTCTCCGGCTCCCTGTTCCACCAAAACTTCAACCTTCAGGTCGGTAAAGCCTTTAACAGTTTCCGGAAGCAAAGCTACACGGGTTTCAGTTCCGTATTCCTTTAATAATCCAAGAATCATAAATATTTGATTTAGATGTAAATTTTAGCCCCAAAACTAATCATTTATATTTACCGTTTGCGTTAACGGAATATTTTTTTTTAACATGTTTTTTAATGTAAATTGAATTGAATTAAAAACTTAGTGGAACTAAACCCGCTAATCCAAATATATCTAACCGGTTTATTTTCCAATAGTTTCAAGATATAAATCTTCAACTTCCTTTCGTGCCCATGGCATTCGCCGGAGAAATTTTAGGCTCGATTTGATGCTGGGATCTTTCCTGAAACAGTTAATCCTGATTCTTTTGCTTAATTCCTCCCAGCCATAATAGCTGACAAGATAAACTACAATGGCTTCGAGGGTTTTACCGTGAAGTGGGTTATTTGGTTGATTCATAATTTCAGTTCTTCAAGCAATTCAATATACTTCTCAATTCCCGCAAGAATTTCACTTTTATAAATGAATTCGTCGGCGGTGTGTGAGCGGGCCGAATCTCCGGGGCCCATTTTTACAGACAGAAACGGAATAATTGCCTGATCTGAAGTAGTCGGAGAACCATAAATTTTAATTCCCTTACTTTTAGCCAACACAGCAAACGGATGCAACTCTGAAATGCCTGAAGAATTTAATCTGACTGACCGCGGTTTTACTTCCGATTCAATTACACCGGAAATAATTTCAGCAACATCTTTGTTCAGATAATATTCATTTGTACGGATGTCAACCACAAAATGACATATATCTGGAATTACATTGTGCTGTGTGCCGGCATCTATCATGGTAACCGTAGTTTTTACCTCACCAAGCACATTCGATATCTTTTCAAACTTATAACTGCGCAGTTTCTGAATGTCGTCAATTGCTTTGTAAAGTGCATTTTCACCTTCATTGCGGGCAGTATGACCT
>JBBIVS010000598.1:0-2306 GCA_037439605.1 Draconibacterium sp.
CGAAGATGATCCATCAGGTCAATTCAGTTTGGGCGATCACCGTTAATTGGATGAAGTTATCCGCGATGTGGCTTCCATGGGATATATTCCTTCGTTTTGCACTGCTTGTTACCGTTTAGGCCGAACAGGCCAGGATTTTATGGATTTGGCAAAACCCGGCGATATAAAATTGCATTGTGCGCCAAATGCACTTTCCTCCTTTAAAGAATACCTGCAAAACTTTGCTTCCCCTGCAACTGCTGAGATTGGAAATAAACTCATTGCCGAAACAATCGCCGGTATGAGCGGAATTGCCCGGCAACGTGCTGAAAAACTGGTGCAACGAGTGGAAGCTGGCAGAGATGATGTGTATTGTTAATGAGAAAAAGGTTTCTTAATTTTGAGAAAATTCATTCAGAAAATGGAACTTAAATTCAAATACTGGAAAGACGGAGATTTTTGGGTTGGTTATTTGGAACTCTTCCCTGATTACTGGACACAGGGAGAAACTGAAGAAGAACTACAAAGCAATCTTAAAGAGCTATATACTGATTTAACCAGTGGCGAATTGCCAGGTCCGATAAGGCAAGGTATATTAAAAATTGCATGAAGCGTCGGAAGTTGATTAAAACCCTTGAAGAAATGGGTTGTATTTTAATTCGTCATGGCAGTAACCATGATTGGTATCAAAATCCCGAGACAGGAATGTTTCAACCTATTCCAAGACATCCTGACATCAATGAACTTCTGGCAAAACAAATAATAAAGAGATTAAAAAGCAGATAACTCATGCAAACCCGCACCGAAAAAGATTTTCTTGGCAAAAAGCAAATTCCTGCTGATGCTTTTTGGGGTATTCACACAGCCCGGGCCATTGAGAATTTTCAATTGTCGGGCAGAATAGTTCATCCTGAACTTATCAAAGCTTTTGGAGAAGTAAAATTAGCCTGCACACAAACCAATATTCAGCTTGGCTTTTGGAAAGATAACGAATTAAAAGCCCGGGCGATTGAAAAAGCCTGTTTCGAAATGAGCCAGGGTTTTTTAAACGAACATATTTTGGTTGACGCTTTGCAGGGAGGCGCCGGTACTTCCACAAATATGAATGTGAATGAAGTAATTGCCAACCGGGCACTTCAGATAATGGGCGAAAAACCTGGGTCATATCATATAATTTCTCCGCTTGACGATGTTAACCTTCACCAATCCACCAACGACACCTACCCGACAGCTTTGAAAATTGCAGCTATCCGGCTTTTGCGTCAACTCGAACAAAGCGTTTTAGCGTTACAGGAATCCTTTCAGCAAAAGGAGAAAGAGTTTGCACACATAGTAAAAATTGGCAGAACACAGTTGCAGGATGCCGTGTTAACAACCTTAGGCCGCGAAATGAGCGCTTATGCTGAAGCATTTAACCGCGACCGCTGGCGGATTTACAAATGCGAAGAACGCTTGCGGGTGGTAAATTTGGGAGGAACGGCAATCGGTACCGGACTTGGCGCGCCAAAACAGTTTATTTTCCGCGTGGTTGACCGTTTAAGGGAAAACACAAACATTGGTATGGCGCGGGCTGAAAACCTGATTGACGGAACCCAAAACACCGATGTTTTTGTTGAAGTTTCAGGTATTTTGAAAGCACATGCAACCAATCTGTTAAAAATCAGCAATGATATCCGATTGCTTTCAAGCGGACCGAATGCAGGTTTTGGCGAAATAAACCTCCCGGCAAAACAGGCGGGCTCATCAATTATGCCTGGGAAAGTGAATCCGGTAATTCCTGAAGCAGTAGCTCAAATTGCGATCCGGGTGATGGGAAATGACCAGGTTATTGCTCAAGCCTGCAGCGCAGGAAACCTCGAACTTAACCAGTTTATGCCCTTGATTGCAGACTCTTTTCTTGAAAGTTTAACTCTTCTCAATCATGCAAATCTGGTTTTCAGGGAACATTGTATTTCAGGAATTACAGCAAATGAGGCGGTTTGCAAACGGAATGTGGAGAATTCAACAGCCACAATTACTGCATTAATCCCATTAATAGGTTACGAAAAAGCCAGCCTGATTGCGAAAATGGCAAAAGATGAGCGCCTCTCAATTAAAGATGCCGCAATAAAATCGGCTTTCATTTCTGATTCAGAATTTAACGAATTAATCACTCCTGAGGCAGTTTGTCGGTTTGGTAAATAACAATTTAGTTTTAACATTTCGTTAACAATTTTTATTTTATTGAAAAACAGAGTTTTAGCAAATATTTTATATTTCAGATAAAACTATCATTATATTTTATTTGGAGTATAACTAATCGACTAATAACTTCTTCAAATGTCTTT
>JBBIVS010000599.1:0-2306 GCA_037439605.1 Draconibacterium sp.
ATTCCGCAGGTTACTTACCTCACCAATGATTCGTGGGAAATTATCTCGGCACGCGACGATACCAACGGTTGGCCCATTTTGCATGCCGCCGATTTTTCAAAAGGGAAATTTTATGTGCTCACTATCCCAGATAATTTTATCGACCTCTATATTTTGCCCGAAAACGTGCTGAACCGGCTACGCCAGATTATTGCCGGCGATTTGCCCGTTACCATCGAGGCGCCCGGCGAAGTAAGCCTGTTTGTTTACGACAACAATTCGTTTGTGGTGGAGTCGTTTCTCGATAAAGAGGTAACCGTAAAAGTACTTTTGGGACTGGATGTAAAACAGGTAAAAAACATAGAAACCGGCGAAACGCTGAACACCGTTGCCCGTCCGGCAATGACATTCCGCAACCGGAAATACGGAAAAGATGCCGCTGTTGTGGAAATCACCATCAAACCACATTCGTTTAAAGGGTTTAGGTTTTAAAACTAAAATAGAAAAGTAATTGGTCATCATTGAATGTAGGCGTGATTTTATTAATTTGACCTGCGTCAAAGATTTTATATATTTACCTGATAAATAATTGATTTCATGAAAAAAGAAACAGCCATAAAGTTATTCAACGAAAAACAAATCCGTACACATTGGGATGATGATAAGGGAAAATGGTATTTTTCTATAGTGATATTGTTGGAGTACTTTCCGAAAGCGAAAACCCAAACAATTATTGGAAGGTATTGAAAAACAGGCTAAAGAAAGAAGGAAGCGAGTTGGTTTCAAATTGTAACCAACTGAAAATGCAAAGTTCGGATGGAAAATTCTCTATAACTGATGCAGCTGATACCGTACAGCTTTTCAGACTTATTCAAAGTATCACATCCCCCAAGGCAGAACCATTTAAAATGTGGCTTGCACAGGTTGGCAGGGAGCGAATAGATGAAATAGAAGACCCTGAAATCGGAATTGACCGTTTGATGGAAACGTACCTGCGGAAAGGTTATAGTAAAGAGTGGATAAACCAGCGGCTTAAAAGTATCGAAATCAGAAAGGAACTTACCGATGAATGGGAAAACAGGGGGTCAAAAAAGGGCAGGAATACGCAATATTAACCGATGAAATCACCAAAGCAAGGAGTGGTTTTTCAACAAAACAATACAAAACATTTAAAGATCTGAAAAAGGAGAATCTTCGTGACCACATGACAAATCTCGAACTGGTTTTAAACATGTTAGCTGAAGCATCCACAACCGAAATATCGAAAAAAAAGAACCTAAAACTTTCCATGAAAATAAAGTGGTTGCCCGAAAAGGAGGAAATGTAGCCAAAGCAGCACGTTTGCAACTGGAAAAAACACCAGGAAATAAAGTTGTTACGAAGTTAAATGCCAAAAATCCTGACAATCCGATGTTGAATGATAAAAATGATGGGGAATAAACTGTAAATTGGAAATCTTCGTGTAAATAACCATGTAAAAGTTGCTTGTTTGCTAAAATTAATTTTCAAATGAACAGATTTTTTCTTCTGCTTTATTCCACATTGTTGTGCGCACTGTTTTCATGCAGCGGCACTGGCAAATCAAACGAAATGGTGAAAGCTTCGGTACGAACGGGACAAGTAATTGAAAAAACAGACTCCTGCCAACTCGACCCGAAAAATACGTACGAGGTTTATATAACCGAAAGAGCCGCTTCTGCTGAAAAATTGCAGTTGCTTGTAATCATCGATTCGCATGGGAGTGGCAAATTTGCACTCGATAAATTCAAACAGGGAGCCAATCAGTATCCGGCAATTCTTGTTGCTTCAAATCTTGTTAAAAACGGCTTTGAAGGTTTTTAAGTTGCAATCCGCACACTGATTGAAGATGTTCGCCAGAAATATCCGGCAGGCGAAACGGTTTTCATGACCGGCTTTTCTGGCGGGGCGCGGATGGCGCTGGGATACGGGTTGGTGCATCAACTCAGCGGTTTAATATTGTGCGGTGCATTGGCCAATGCCGGCCAGATTAATGCACTCCGGTGTCCGGTGATTTCAATTTCGGGAATGGACGATTTTAATTTTTTGGAAACCGCCCAGTACCTGTTTCAGGAACAGTTAATTCCAGGAAACCTCAAGATTGAACTGACCAATGCCTCTCATAACTGGCCGGATAGTTTGATGTTGACACAGGCGTTTGGATTTCTCCAAATGTCATGTCAAACTGCAGATATTCACTCCTCAGCAAAGTCGCAACTTGCCATGTTTAGCCAGAATCAGCAGGTACGAATCGAAACCTTGAAAAAACAGGGGGATTTTCTGAAAGCTGCGCTGGTCGCCCGCAACAT
>JBBIVS010000600.1:0-2294 GCA_037439605.1 Draconibacterium sp.
AATAACGTTCCAGCAAAGCCGGGTTTTCCATTAAAACCAACATAATTTTGGTGTCTTCCCGTTTTTTAATTCTGTAAATTCTTTCTACTGCTTTTTCATTGGTGGCATCGCAGCCAATGCCCCAAATCGTATCGGTGGGATATAAAATTACACCACCGCTTTTTAGAACTTCAAGCGCTTTTTTTATGTCTTCGTGCATTGATATTCAGGATAAAATTCCGGTGTACAAAGAAATCATTTTTCCGGCAAAATATTCAGGATGAAAAAATTTTGCCCTTTCATTTCCTTTTTGAATTAAATCTTTCCGGATATCTTCGTTTTCGAGGAGTAATTTTATCTGTTTCCCTGTTTCACTGAAATCATTTGGTGGGCATAAAATTGCAGCTCCTCCCGCAGTTTCGGGCAGGCACGAAACATTGGAAGTAATCACCGGGCATCCGCACGCCATCGATTCAATAACCGGCAATCCAAATCCTTCAAAATGTGAAATGTAAACCGATAATCGGGCTAATTTATACAATCCCGCCAAATCACTCTCAGGAATATAATTCAAAAATTTTACCTGGTTTCCCATTTTATTTTCGATAATAAACTGGGTAAGTTTTTTGGTGTACGAAGTTGATTTCCCCACAAAAACAATCTGTGTATCAATTTTTTCAGAATGAAGCGCTTTCAAAATTGCAAGTTGGTTTTTTCTTGGCTCAAGGGTTCCGACTGATATAATGAAGTTCTTCGGAAGATTGTATTTTGAAAGCAGGTTTTCCGAATATTTTTGCTCAAAATAAACAGGTGAAACTGACTGGTAAATTACCTCAATTTTATTTGGATCGACATTAAAAAATCGGATAATATCTTCTTTTGTTTGTTCGCTGATTGCAATAATTTTTTGGGCTGAAGAACATGCATACTTAACTTTGTTTTGATAGATTTTCCTGTCGATTGCTTTATAGAACTCCGGGAAACGCATAAAAATAAGGTCATGTACGGTTACAACTGAAGGAATCTTTGTTTTATGGATTCCAAAAGGTAACTCGTTACTTAATCCATGAAAAATTTCGATATGATGTTTCTTTAAAAGATAAGCAGAATAATTCCGCCAAACCGGTTTAAATATTCTTGCCAGTGAACTTTCCGGCGAATGCACCTCAAATTGTCCGTAATTTTCAAAAAGACCATCTTTGATTTCAGTGGTATATAATACGTATTGATTATTCTCTGAATAATGATGAATAGCATTTATGGTGTTCCGGCTGTAATTTCCAAGTCCGGAAGCGTTCAAAAAAGCACGTTTTGCATCAAATCCAATTCTCATGGTGATAAAAATACAAAAAAGGCCGGGTTGATTTTCCGACCTTTAATTTTCGCTGGTTATTAGTTTTTCCATTTCAGAAATAAACTCCTTCATATCGTTAAATTTCAGAAAAACCTCATCCTTTTCAAAATGAACAAAAATACCATAATCACCATCTGTTCTGTCTTCGTATCCTTTGTTGATAATTTTGCCGTATTTCTGATTTATTATTCCGGTCTTGACAAAATCCTTGTTAAACCATCCAATAAGTTGATTATGTTTTGAAGTTTTAAATCCATTTTTCAATGCCAGTGCTAAAAGCATATAAAACATGCCGTAATAAATACGGTTTATTGCCAAAGTTAAAAGATTCTTTTCAATTAAAATTTCAACTTCCAATATGGCTTGTTTTGCCTGTTCAATTCGGTATTTTACAAGTTCGTTTTGATTATCTTGCATAGATTCCATAAGCGAGTGCATCGGTTATTAATGGATGTTTTCCCCAAAACTTTGTTTCTATTTCAGACCGCGAAATAATTTTTGAATCTATCAGAATATCAAATTCGAGCGAAACTTCATAACAGAGGTCGCGGATTTGTCCTCTTTCCTGCCAGGTAAATGGATCGCTGGTAACGATCAGAATATCAAAATCAGAGTTTTTATTTGCTGCGTTTCTCGCTTGCGAACCAAACAAAACAACATCAGAAATCCGTTCCTTAAATTTCGATTCCAAACGGATTTTAATATTTTGTAATATCCTGTTTTTCTTTGTCATAAGACAAAAATACAAAAAAGGCCGGGTTTCATTCCGGCCTTCTTCAAATATTTTTCAATGTAAGTTATACTGTAAAGTCTTTCAACCCTTCAAAACTAAGCGTAGTGAAATAATCTTCAATGGTTTCGGCACGGCGGATTTCAACAACATCACCATTTTCGCGAAGTAATAGTTCGGCCGATTTTAGTTTGCCATTGTAGTTGAAACCCATCGAATGTCCGTGAGCAC
>JBBIVS010000601.1:0-2283 GCA_037439605.1 Draconibacterium sp.
TACGCAAAGCCGCGCAGACCGGTGGTTATCGAGGGAATATCAGGCGCAATCATCGAAGTATCAGAAACCAGGATAACATCGGCTTTCAACATCTCCTTGTGTTCGGCACACCATTTGCCCAGGTTAGGCGACCCGATTTCTTCTTCTCCCTCAATCATAAATTTTACGTTGCAAGGCAGCGTCTTTGTTTTCACCATTAATTCAAAAGCTTTGGCGTGCATCATACTTTGGCCTTTGTCATCGTCGGCGCCACGTGCCCAGATTTTTCCATCCCGGATTTCGGGCTTGAACGGATCTGAAATCCACTTTTCGATGGGGTCAACCGGCATTACATCCATGTGGGCGTAAACCAGCACAGTAGGTAATGTCGGATCTAAAATTTTCTCTCCGTAAACTACCGGATTTCCTTCAGTTTCATAAATCTCAGCTTTATCAGCGCCGGCTTCAAGCAATGTTTTTTTCCAGTATTCAGCCGCCCGGTACATTTCGGGCTTATTCTCTTTAATTGAACTGATTGAAGGGATGCGAATCAATCCAAAAAGTTCTTCCAAAAAACGGTTTTTGTTTTGTTCGATGTAATTGTTTATGTATTCCATTTCGTTAACAGATTAATTTATACTATTTAAAACCTGGCGAAAAAATACGGTTTTTAACCGGATTACAAAAACAGAAATGTCATAAAAAAGGGCAATCTGTCATTTAACGCATTGCCCCTGTAAATTATAATAATCTGGTTTTATTTATTTTACGATTTCCTTGAATTTCGGATTCTCGAAATAGCGCGCAAATTCCATATCGGTACGCGCTTTTACTTTCATTTCAGGATTGATGGAAACAGCTTTTTCCAGGCTTTCGAAAAGCAGGTTTTCTTTGGCTGTGCGTGCGCCAATCACTGCTTTCAGGTATTCCTTCATGAAACAGTTTGGCCGGTTGAATGCTTCCAAATCCTGCAAAGCGCCGTTGTTATTGCCGGCCATCATTTTTGCCAAAGCTGTGTTTACATCTTCGTCTTTCGAAAAATACCTGACGGCTTTGTCATATTCAGCATTTTTCATGCTGACAATACCAAGGTTGTAGTTAACTTCGTTTCCTGCACCCGCAGCTGCGCCAAACAGGGTTTCAGCTTTCTTAACATCTCCCTCTTTTAAGGCAATTGCCCCAAGGTTATTTTTAACAACTATTTCGGTATTTTTCAATGTTTCGGCCTTTTCAAACAATGGTTTTGCCTCATTGTATTTCATCTGGTTAACCAGAACATAGCCGGCATTATTCGGGCCTCTCCAATCGTTAGGATAAATTTTAATGAATGAATTGTAAATGCCAAGTTGTTCGTTTAAATCTTCGAACAAGGTAGCTGCGTAAAGTAATTCGGCCGGATTTAATGAAGCCGGATTGGATTTGGCCAGCGCTTTTAATTCCTCATCACTCTTCCCAATCATATCAACACTGGTGGTCATCCGTGCCCGGCGAAGCTGCGGAAGAACTTCGTTTGCAACATCGGTAAATGCCTGGCTCAGGTTTTTTATTTCGCGCTCGCGGACTTCAGGGTCATTATACATCGAAAGTACGCGCAAAATCAAATCTTTATCCTGAATATTCGATTTCTCCATCAATTCCCTGAATCCATCCCAGTCTTCCGGAGTGTATTTGGTTTTCAATTCAATATTGACGCCTGCTTCCTTTAATCTTCTGGCAAGAAAATCAGTGGAAGTTTCTTTGCGCTGTGCGGCAAGCTCGGTATTCAAATCGATGGTTCCATCGGGCGATGCATAAGCCGAAACCTCAACTCTTTTTAAATCTATCTTTTCATCGGCATTTGCCTTTTTTGTAAACTCCTGGAAATTTACGACCTCTTTTTTCTCAACCTCGTCCTTACGCACATTGGCTTTATTTATTTCGTAAAGAATAGCGGCTGACACCTCGTCGGGTACAACTCTTTGAAATGGATCGATATTCGGGTCGTATTTGCCGGTTTTGTTTTCATCGCGGCGTACGCCCAAAATTGGTTTAGGATAATTTGCCACCAATTCGCTTGTCGCAATAACTCCGCTGGCAATTTTAACCGGTTTAAAAGTAACCGATTTTGAACCTTTGGAAGCAGTCACATTCATTACCAATTCAGATTTGGCCATTGCCTTGTCGTAGGCGACAGCATCTTTGTAAGATACACTTCCACCGCCTGAATAACTAATTACCTTGTTGTTGGCTTTCACGCTTTCGCCTTGCACTGTAAGCGGTGCAAAACTTGTGTTGCCATCAGCATAAGTTAAAACGGGTGTGGCG
>JBBIVS010000602.1:0-2261 GCA_037439605.1 Draconibacterium sp.
ACGAAAGCAACCTGGCGACAGACGCAACAGGCTTTTGAAGCTGCCGATTCACTGGGCGCTGATGTTTTCCTGATTCACATGAATACTTATGGTGGATTGATTTTGGATGCCGACTCAATCCGTACTAAAATTCTGCAAAGTCCAATTCCGGTTTATGTTTTTATCGATAATAATGCGGCATCGGCCGGAGCGCTGATTTCTATTGCATGCGACAGTATTTACATGCGGACCGGCGGAAGCATTGGCGCAGCAACCGTTGTAAATCAAACAGGCTCGGCCATGCCCGACAAATACCAAAGTTACATGCGCTCAACTATGCGTGCGACTGCCGAGGCCAAGGGCAAAAAAATGGTTATCTCTGGAAACGATACTGTTTATCAGTGGCGACGCGACCCGAAAATTGCTGAAGCTATGGTTGATCCGGCAGTGTTTATTGAAGGAATTATAGATACCGGAAAAGTGCTGACTTTTACCCCAACCGAAGCCATTGAAAAAGGTTATTGCGAGGGAATTGCTGAAAATATTCCGGAAGTTTTGAAAAAAGTGGGAATAGAAGAATACAAAATTGTGGAATATCAGCCCACCTGGATTGAAAGAATTATTGGGTTTCTGGTTCATCCGGTTATTTCGGGATTATTGATTATGGCAATTATTGGGGGGATTTATTTTGAAATGCAGTCGCCCGGAATTGGTTTCCCGCTTGGAGTGGCTGTTTTGGCTGCCATTGCCTATTTTGCCCCTCTGTACCTCGAAGGACTTGCTGAGCACTGGGAAATCCTCGTTTTTATAATCGGAATAATTCTGGTGGCGGTTGAAATATTTGTTCTGCCCGGGTTTGGGGTGGCAGGTATTTCCGGAATATCCTTAATGTTTATCAGCCTGGTTTTAAGCCTTATAAACAATGTAAATTTCAATTTTGAAGGTGTTGAGGTCGGTGATGTGGGAGTTGCAGTTACAACAGTCATAGTTGGAGTTTTCGGAGGATTTATTTTGTCTTTGTATTTGGGGAATAAAGTGTTTACATCAAAAACAGGTATGTTCAAAAATATGTCGTTAAAATCGGTGCAGAATGTAAGCGACGGTTTTGTTTGTATTGAGACTGGAATGTTTGCGTTGAAAGGTAAAACTGGTCTTTCAAAAACGGTATTAAGGCCTGCCGGAAAAGTATTAATTGAAGGTGAAGTTTTTGATGCGGTTGCCACCAGTGGTTTTATCGATAAGGATGTCAGTATTATTGTCACCAAAGTTGAGGCTACTCAACTTTATGTAGATAAATTTGAATAAAACGGCAACCCGGTTTTTAAGGTTGCGGAGATTTGGAATCATCGTTTATTCACGCGGTAAAAAACTGCATCACCCAAATTTAACCATAAATTTTTGTGCCTTAAACAAGCAAGGTGTTACTTTGTTTTAATAAAAAATTCATTTATGTATTTATATATCGATAAATATTTCGACGAACTCTGGTTTTTACTCCTCGAAATGGCGCCGTGGTTGCTGCTTGGATTAATTTTCGCTGGTTTACTGAAAGTCTATTTTCCGCAAAAGCACATCGATAAATATTTAGGCAAATCAAATTTTAAATCATCGTTAAATGCTTCACTCATTGGAATTCCAATGCCTTTATGTTCTTGCGGCGTAATTCCAACGGGTATTTCATTTTATAAAAACGGCGCTTCAAAAGGGGCTACCAATTCTTTTTTAATTTCAACTCCGCAAACCGGGGTCGATTCAATTTTTGCAACTTATTCGATGCTGGGGTGGCCTTTTGCATTGCTTCGTCCGTTTGTTGCTTTTTTCACAGGTGTTGTGGGTGGTGTTCTTACCAATGTTTTTATCAAGGAAAAACCGGTAAAAAAAACCTCTCCGTTTGCCAGTTTCAAAATTGATACAGCAACCTTGGGAAAAACTGATGCAGCCTGCAACGACGACTCGTGTGGATGTCATGAACCCAAAGTGGAAGATAAGCGCCACTCTTTGGTAAGAGCAGCCGACTATGCTTTTATTGAACTTTTACAGGATATTTCGAAATGGCTGATAATTGGCTTTTTGGTGGCAGCTTTAATTTCGGTTGCATTGCCCAACGATTTTTTCAGCTCGTTTAAAGGGCTTGGATTACTTGAGATTTTTGTAGTTCTTGCAGCATCAGTTCCAATCTATATTTGTGCAACCGGTTCAATTCCAATTGCGGCGGTTTTGCTCATGAAAGGTGTTTCGCCCGGTGCAGCACTGGTGTTTTTAATGGCTGGTCCGGCTACAAA
>JBBIVS010000603.1:0-2246 GCA_037439605.1 Draconibacterium sp.
CTTTCAGACCCGATAAAAATACTTTGTGCCTGAATTCCAATAATTCCTGCAGTAAAAAGGAGAGCAATCAGTAAAAGTTTCTTCATTATTTATGATTTAGAATTGTTATGCGATTCAAAAAACATATGCAACTTGTAACGAACACCGTACTAATAATTTTTAAAATAACGCAATTATTTATATTTCCAGCAAATTATCAAGTACCCCTTTTTATTTAAAGGACAATAATCCATAATCAAAACCTGTTTAAATCGATTTTGTATAAATACGGGTTAAAAAGACTTTTACTGAAACAGAGCGTGTTATAATTTTGTAAAAACCAGAATTATTTAGAAACAATTTAAAAGAGTAAAAATTTTCAATCTACACTAAAATGCAGGGTTACTTTTTCAACAAAAAAAGAATTTTATTACAGGAAGGACGCTTTTCCCTATCCATTAGATCAATCATAGGAAGAAAAAAATAAGGAGGCATTTACGTCTCCTTTTTTTACATTCGCCCGGGCATTTCGATACCCAATAAATTCATTCCGGTTTTTAAAACCCTGGCAACTGTTGCCGATAATACCAGCCTGAAATTTCGTTGGTCGGTATTTGGCTCGGAAAGAATTGAATGCTCATGATAAAACTGGTTGTATTCCTTTACCAGTTCATAACAATAGTTTGCAATAAGGGCCGGGCTGTAATTATCGCCGGCTTCTTTTACTATCGCAGGAAATAATGTAATACGTTTAAGTATGTCTTTTTCTTTACCCGACAGTGAAGTTACTTTAAGGTTATTATCAATTTCAATGTTGTTGCCACTGGCTTTACGCAACACCGAATTAATCCTTGCATGGGTATATTGAATAAAAGGGCCCGTATTGCCGTTAAAATCAATCGATTCGGCTGGGTTGAACATCATGTTTTTCCGCGGGTCCACTTTCAGGATATAATATTTTAAAGCCCCCATTGCAATCATTCTGAAGGTATCTTCTGCCTCTTCTTTCGACAGCGATTCAAGTTTTCCCAATTCAGCCGACATATCGCGGGCTATCTGGATCATTTCTTCAATCAAATCATCGGCATCAACCACTGTCCCCTCCCTTGATTTCATCTTTCCGGAAGGAAGTTCAACCATACCGTACGAAAAATGATATAAATCCCTGCCCCACTTATATCCTAATTTATCGAGCAGGACAGATAAGATCTGAAAATGATAGTTTTGCTCATTTCCAACAACATAAATCATTTTATCGATAGGAAAGTCGTCATAACGCATTTTTGCAGTACCAATGTCTTGTGTAATATAAACCGAAGTCCCATCGCTTCTGAGAAGAATTTTATGATCAAGCCCGTCGTTGGTCAAATCGGCCCAAACCGATGAGTCCTCTTTTTGATAAAAAATATTTTCGCTTACACCCCGGAGAACTTCTTCTTTACCAATCAGGTAGGTTTCCGATTCGTAATAAATCTTATCGAAATCGACGCCCAATTTATTGTAAGTAATGTCGAAACCCTTGTAAACCCAATTGTTCATGGTTTTCCAAAGGGTAACGGTTTCGGTATCATTTGCTTCCCATTTCAGTAATAGCTCACGGGCTGCCAAAATCGAAGGGGCTTTGCTTTCCGCTTCTTCCTTTGTAAAGCCTTTGTTAACCAATTCCGCAACTTCTGCTTTATAATGTTTATCAAACTCGACATAAAATTCACCAACAAGGTGGTCGCCTTTCATTCCCGAGTTCTCCGGCGTTTTACCGTTACCCCACATTTGCCAGGCATACATCGATTTACAAATATGTATCCCCCTGTCGTTAACAATATTTGTTTTAATCAGTTTATTTCCGTTTGCCCTGAGGATCTCAGAGAGGGAGTATCCAAGCAGATTATTTCTTATATGCCCCAAATGAAGAGGTTTATTTGTATTTGGCGACGAATACTCAACCATTACGGTTTTAGCCTTTTCGTTTACGGGTACAATACCGAAATTTATATCGGTGTACGACAAACTTAAACTTTGCAACCAGTAATCATCCGAAACTTCAAGGTTTAAAAATCCTTTAATAACATTGAACGATTTAACACTTTTTACATTACGTGTTATGTATTCGCCCAATTCCGTACCGGTTTCTTCAGCCGATTTTTTCGAGAAACGCAGAAAAGGGAACACCACCAGCGTATAATCACCTTCCTGATCTTTTCGTGTAATTTGGATTTGAATTTGATTTCTACCGGGTGTAAAGTTAAACAGCTCTTTTAAGCCAGATT
>JBBIVS010000604.1:0-2237 GCA_037439605.1 Draconibacterium sp.
TGCCGATTTCGTAATTTTCAAGGATATTCAGCATTTGCAGAACAGCCGTTCCCTGGCCGTTTGGCGGGAGTTCCCAAACATCATATCCTCTGTAATTGGTCGAAATGGGTTCAACCCACTCCGAAGTGTGGTCTTCAAAATCTTTCATGGTAAAAAATCCGCCCTGTTCTTTTAAGTAGGCCACCATTTTTTCGGCCATTTCGCCTTTGTAAAAAACATCGCGCCCTTCTTTTCCAATTTTTTCGAGGGTGTTTGCCAGGTATGGATTTTTAAATATTTCGCCTTTTGCAGGAGTTTTTCCCCCAGGCATGTAAATTTCAGCAAATCCCGGGTATTTCTGAAGCGAACGGGCATTGCCTTGCCAGTAAAACGCAATTACTTCGCTTACCGGAAATCCCTCTCTTGCATATCGAATGGCAGGTGCAAGTATTTCACTCATTGTCAGTTTTCCAAATTTTTTGTTCAGTTCGAACCAACCGTCAACACAACCCGGAACCGAAACTGATAATGGTCCGACAGCCGGGATTTTTTGGTAACCATTATCCTTAAAATATTTAATAGTCAATTCGTATGGAGAGCGTCCGCTGCCATTTAACCCGTAAAGTTTTTTTGTTTTTGCATCCCACACTATTGCAAATATATCGCCTCCTATTCCATTCCCGGTAGGTTCGGTTAACCCTAAAACTGCATTTGCGGCAATAGCTGCATCGATGGCATTTCCGCCGGCTTTTAAAATGTCAAGCGCAACCTGAGTTGCAAGTGGCTGACTGGTGCATGCCATCCCGTTTTGCGCAATTACTTCGCTGCGGGTGGCAAAATTTAGTCCGGTTATACGGTCTTGTGCAAAGGCAAAAAATGTCGATAACAAAATGACGGCATAAATGGTAATTTTTTTCATCGTTTTGAATTTTAAAGTTTTAGCAACGTATTGCCCAAATTTAATTAAAAAATGGTATTCCTGTTTGCGATTCGCAATAAGGTAATAAGGTAAAAATCAATTATGTAATTATTTTACTAAGGTTAATGAATTGAAAATAAGGTTTTTCTGTTTTTCAAAAAACCTTATTTTTTCCATCAAACCTTAGTAAAAAGACGAATAGGGGAATACTAACCTTATTACTTACTAATTCTGAAGGGTTACCAATCTCCAAAAACTGTCACCGTTTTTAAGTGAAATAAAAAATAAAAACAGCCTCAAAAATTAATTGGTTTGAATAATTATCTTCGGAAAAATTTCGGATAATGGAACGATTTCTCTCGCAATGCGCCAAATATATATATCAAAAGCATTTAAACGAATTGCATAAAATCTGCCTGGTTTTCCCAAACCGAAGGTCAGGTGTGTTTTTCAATTCCTATTTGCAAAACGAAATTTCGGGCGCACTAATTGCCCCGGAAACCACAACAATAGGGGAGTTGATTTCTGGTTATTCCGATTTTCATCAGGCAGAAAGATTGCAACTGATTTCGGTTTTATACGACGTTTTTCAAAAACATACCCAAACCTCTGAAACATTCGATGAATTCTATTTCTGGGGAGAAATCCTACTTGCGGATTTTAACGATATTGATCGATATTTGGTAAATGCAAAAGACCTGTTCCGAAATATCTCTGATCTCAAGGAAATTGAATCAATTTTCGATTATTTAACTCCTGAACAAAAAGAAGCGCTTGAACATTTTTGGGGCAGTGTTGCGGTAAACGACAAAAAAGAGTTTCAGCAAAAGCACCTGAGAATTTGGGAGAAACTGTTTTCGGTTTATGCTGATTTTAAAGAAATCCTGAAAGAGAAGAATATAGCTTACGGCGGGATGGCCGATCGCGATGTGATTGAGAACCTGGAAAATAGCAAAAAGGATTTTGATTTTAAAAAGTATTATTTTATCGGACTGAATGCATTGAATACCTGTGAGAAAAGGTTTTTCCATAATTTGCAAAAAGAACAAAAAGCTGCCTTTTTGTGGGATTTCGATCATTTTTACCTGAATGATGTTTCGAATGAGGCCGGCTGTTTTATGCGCGAAAATATGAAGAACTTTCCCCCGCCTTCCGATTTTACCCTTAATCCCGATTTGTTCAGCAAAAAGAAAAACATCAAACTGGTTGCAGTTTCGTCAAATTATGGTCAGGCGCAGCAAATTCCAATTTTTTTGAAAGAAACAGAAAGTAATTTTGAAACAAGGTTCGACAATACTGCCATTGTTTTGGCCGACGAAACATTGTTGTTTTCATCGTT
>JBBIVS010000605.1:0-2209 GCA_037439605.1 Draconibacterium sp.
CTGGAAATAAAATCAATATTTACCGAAAAGGAGGAGGTTACCACAAAGCGGAAACTTGAGGAAATACTCCCCAAAAAGGATTTAAAAGATTTGAATTTTGAAGGTGGCGACGATTTTTTAATTATCGACAACAACCTGAAAGACATTAATTATAAGCTTGCCCAGTGTTGTAACCCTGTTTTTGGTGACACTATTTTTGGATTTGTCACCATTAACGAAGGAATAAAAATTCACCGAAACAATTGCCCGAACGCTCCTCAAATGAAGGAACGCTTTCCGTACCGCGTGATAAAGGCAAAATGGCGCGACACCACAAGCAAAAGTTCATTCCTAACCACACTGCATGTTTCGGGAGTTGATGAAATAGGAATTGTTAACGAAATAACACATATTATTTCAAAAGATGTGGGCGTTCACATGCGCTCGATAAATGTTGAATCGGATAAGGGAAAGTTTGAGGGAGTTTTAAAAGTATTGGTTTACAATACCGAACATCTTGATTTTCTGATTCACAAACTGAAAAAAGTAAAAGGAGTGGTGTCAGTAACACGTGGCGAACAATGAAAATTTTAGGTGCTCCAAATTCGGGAAAATGTAAGTTAAATGCATTCGTCTTTGCGTTGCGTTATGAAAAAATGGTTCAAACAATCAGGAAATGAAAAATGAAAATTTAAAACTGGTGCTTGAACTTATTCAGGCTGAAAAAGCAAATGAGGCCCAAAAGGCTTTTAATGAAATTGTTCCTGCAGAAACTGCTGAGTACTATTTGGTGAAAGGAAAACTGGAACAAAAATTTCAAAACTGGGGGAAAGCAATAAACGCGTTCACAAAAGTTATTGAAATTGAACCTGGTAATACAGAAGCCCAAAACCATCTTTTTATGATAAGGAACATTTTAAACTTTTGGAATCCCGAAATGTTTAATCCTTAACGCTAAAATGTAATCCGGTTTTGAAATAATTGCTTGAGATGCATTCTTAATATTTTTTAACAATTTGTCAATCAGTTTGTTAAAGTTTTGGTACAGTTTTAGGAAATTATCACAGAATTATTACATTTGGGGCTTAAAGAAAAATTAAGTAAAAAATAAAAAAAAAAGGTTTTAATTAAAAGGAAATTTGAAAAATGAAAAAAGGATTATTATTAATTGCAGCAGTTTTAATTACAGTTTTTTCTTTTGCTCAGGATGCGGCAGAAAAAATTAATCAGGCAAATGAGGCATTAAAAGCTCAGGATTATGCAAAAGCATTTTCGCTTTACGATGATGCCATGAAGAACATTGGCGATGTGCAGGTTGATGCTTCGATAAATTTTAACATTGGATTTGCTGCCTATAAATCTAACAACCTTGAAGGTGCAGTAAAATATTTCGACAAAGCCATCGAAGCAGGTACAAATGTTTCGAAAAGCCACGAATACAAGGCTTTGGCGTATAATGACAAAAAGGATTATGAAAATGCTGTTGCCTCTTTCGAAAAGGCAATCGCAACTTCAACTGAAGATACCGATGCGTTGTATTACAATGCCGGTATTGCTGCTTTTCGGGGTAAATTGAACGAAAAAGCAGTTGAACTTTTTGGTAAAGCTTATGAAGCCGGATTTAAGGGTGAAAGTTCGATTTATTACAAGGCGGTTGCGTTGAAAGGATTGGACAAAGATGAAGAGTACAAGACAACTTTGGAAGAAGGCATTGCCAAGTTCCCGGGTGATGACAAAATATCTAAAGCCCTTGCTGCGGTTTATGTATCCGAAGGAAATGAGTTTTACAAAGATGGCGCTGCAATTATTAGCGCTGCAAACGAAAAAGTAAACGCTGGAACATTAAAAACCGATGATGCAGCTTACATTGCCCAGGTTGAAAAGGCAAAAGTCGAGTTTAAAGCAGCCATCGAAATACTGGAAAAGGCAAAAGCGCTTGATGCTACCAATAAAAACGTGCAAACGCTGCTTGACGCCTGTAAGGCTGTATTGTAACTGATTTGGATTACAGCTAAAAAAACCGCTTCAGCATAAAACTGAAGCGGTTTTTTTATTGGTTGAAACTACTAAAATTTTACATCAGTTTTTTATACTTCACCCGTTTTGGTGTGGCATCTCCAAGCCGTTTTTTGCGGTTTTCTTCGTATTCGGTAAATGAACCTTCAAAGAATGTTACTTCAGAATTTCCCTCAAAAGCCAGAATGTGTGTTGCAATGCGGTCGAGAAACCA
>JBBIVS010000606.1:0-2207 GCA_037439605.1 Draconibacterium sp.
CTCCAACGATTTTCAGATGAAAAAAGACGGCGATTATTTCTGGCTCGAAATTTCGGGCCTTGAACCAGCGAAAGAGTACCAGTTCCAGTATTTAATCGATGGTAAAATAACAATAGCCGATCCGTACGCCGAAAAAGTCATCGACCCCTGGAATGATCCCGGTATTCCTGCTACCTCTTATCCAGGGCTAATTTCCTATCCTGCCGGAAAAACCACTGGAATTACCTCAGTTTTGCAACCAGGCCAGGAACCTTTTCAATGGGAGGTTTCCAATTTTCAGGTACCACAAAAAGAAAAACTGGTGATTTACGAATTGCTGGTGCGCGATTTTACAGAACAACGAACGTACAGCGCTGTTCTTGAAAAGCTCGATTATTTGGAGGATTTGCGGATTAACGTGCTAGAACTGATGCCGGTAAACGAATTCGAAGGAAACAACAGTTGGGGCTACAATCCTTCGTTTTATTTTGCCCCTGATAAATATTACGGCCCGCGAAACGAATTGAAAAAACTGATTGACGAATGTCACAAACGCGGGATTGCGGTGGTACTCGACATGGTTTTGAACCACAGTTACGGGCAAAGCCCCTTTGTACAGATGTACATGGACAACTGGACCATAACTCCGGTTAACCCGTGGTACAACCAAAAATCGAATTTTGCCAATCCTGCTGCACAGTGGGGCTACGATTTTAACCACGAAAGCGCTGCCACCCGAGAACTGGTTGACAGCGTTGCCGCATTCTGGATGAAAGAGTACAAAATTGACGGGTTCAGGTTCGATTTTACCAAGGGTTTTTCGAATACGCCATACCCCGCAAACAGTTGGGGCAGTAATTACGATGCCGCCCGAATTGCAAACCTGAAACGGATGAGCAATGAAATATGGAAACGAAATAAAAATGCAATCATCATTTTCGAACATCTTGCTGAAAATTCGGAAGAAACTGAACTTGCCAACCATGAGATACTGTTGTGGGGAAATATGCACGGAAATTACCAGGAAGCCGCCCGCGGCAACGTGGGCAGTTCCGATTTAAGTTGGGCATTATACAACAGCAGGGGCTGGAACGGGCCCAACCTTATTTCGTACCCCGAAAGCCACGATGAGGAGCGCATCATGTACACCATTAAACAAACAGGTTTGAGCAGTGGCAGTTACAACATTAAAAACCAGACAACCGCGCTTAAACGCATTGAATTGAATTCGCTGTTTCACCTGTTGCTGCCCGGACCTAAAATGATTTGGCAGTTTGGCGAACGCGGCTACGACCAGTCGATAAACCGGTGCGAAGACGGATCGGTTAACAACAACTGCCGTTTATCGCCAAAACCCCAGTACTGGCAGTATTTAAATAACCCCGATCGCCTTGCGCTTTTCAAAGTGATGTCAAAACTGAACGGGTTGAAACAAACATACCCTGAATTTACTCCCGAAAGTTTTAGTTACAGTTTGAACGGCGCCATAAAATGGTACCGTTACACAACCGGTGCAAACCATGTTTTGGCAGTGGGCAACTTCGATATTACCCTGAAAACGGCAAATCTGACATTCCCTGCCACTGGAAAATGGTACGAGTTTTTTAGCCGCGATTCGGTTGATTTGAATGTAGCCACTGTAAATATCGATTTTCAGCCGGGAGAATACCGGTTGTATTCAACACGGAAATTTGACGAATCGGGTGTTTCAACCAAAAACACGGAAACATCGCTTCAAAACATCAAAATAGTGGTTTATCCAAATCCGGCGCGAAACGAAATTAATATTTCGGCTGCCGGTTATATTACAGAATTACAGATATATTCGGTCACCGGTAAACAAATATTGAATCAAAAATGCAATTCGGTTAATCAGATAAAATTAAATACGGAAGATTTTTCACCAGGTATTTATCTTCTGAGAGTAGTTCAGAACAATCAGGTTTTGGTGTTGAAATTTGTTAAGGAATAAAATTTGATATGATGCCCGAACATGATTTCGGTTTGTTGAAATGTTGTTTTGATGTCTTGGATGTTCCTTTGGGCATTCAAAAGTACCCTTGAAATCTCAGGTAATTGTACGTGAATTGTTTAAAAGAACTGACTTTTAATCTCACTTAATCCTCTGGATGTATGGTGTTCATCGAAAAATGATGTTTTGGATTTATTCGACTTATTTCTCCAGTAAGATGAGTTTTCTGTTGTATATTTTCCCATCGATATTCAAT
>JBBIVS010000607.1:0-2195 GCA_037439605.1 Draconibacterium sp.
CAATGCCATCGATTTCGGAAATGGCATTCACCAAATCAACCAGCCGGCTCTTCCCGTAAATATCGATTCCATAATACGACAGTTCCTGAGCGATGAGTAAGATTTCTTTCACCCCTTTTTTCGCCAAATAGCGGGCTTCTGTAACTAAGCTTTCGATGGTGCGCGATTTGTGTTTTCCTGTCATCATCGGAATGGCGCAGAATGCACACGAACGGTTGCAGCCTTCCGAAATTTTGAGATATGCGAAGGTGTCGTGATTTTTCGTTCGTAAATGTATTCGGGCTGAAAAGTCACTTTCAGTTCGTCAACCATTGCTTTCATATCGAACTTGCCAAAGTAGCGATCCACCTCGGGTATTTCGGCTTCCAAATCTTTCTGGTAGCGTTCTGACAAACAGCCCATTACATACAGTTTACCGATATCGCCGCGTTTTTTGGCTTCGGCATAATCCAGAATCATATCGATGGATTCCTGTTTGGCGTCGTGTATAAAACCGCAGGTATTCACAAAAACCGCATCAAAACCGGCGCCGCTGCCATCGTGCACCACTTCATACTTTCCGCGCTCCAACTGGTTGAGCAGCACTTCAGAATCGACAAGGTTTTTTGAACAACCCATCGTCACCACATTTACCCTTTTCTTCATCTGTTCAAAGTTTTGGTGCAAAGAAAAGGTTTTTTTATTAGAAAAGCCTCCCCAACCCCTCCGAGGGAGGGGCTTAAAATTCAGAATTTAATCTCTGTGATCCTTTGTGAAATTCTCTGTGAACTTTGTGTAACATTTAAAAATTATTACACAGAGGGACACAGAGAAGGCACGGAGGAACACACAGTTTTCAAATCAGTTACTGTTTTGTTTTTAACGGGTTTCCGGCTTCCCTGAAAAACTGGTTTTGCAATTCGGGAACTATTTTATCGGCTTTTACCTGTTGAATCATTTTTACCAATTGCGATACTGTTTCGTTAATCAGCAGTTCACCGGCCTGTGCATTCGCTTTGGAACCATAGCCGCCATAATGGTTCGGGTAACTGGCATACCACCAAATGCCGGTATAAATGTATTGCAGTTCCTTCATCCGCTCCTGGTCAACACCTGATTGTTGACCGGCCCTGTCCTGAAGAACAAGTTTAGGTTGCGCTGCCAGCATTTCCGATGTTTCGCTGTTGCCGGCATGAGAATCGTATTTATCTGTCATCGTCATTTCGGCTGCCTTTTTTTCCACATCCGCAATGGTTTCCGGCCTGAACCAGTACAGCGCGTAATTTCGCGGTTCAGAAAGCTGTGCCATCCCGAAATAATTCAGGAAAGCGTTGTTTCCGCCGTGACCATTTACAATGATGATTTTCTCAAAACCATTGCGGTTGAGCTCGTCAAGCGTTTCCTGCAACATTTTCCAAATCAGTTCGGGACTGTATGCAATTGTTCCCGGCTGGTGGCGCGCTTCGTTGATCTGGCTGAAATAATACCACGGAAAAACCACGGCGTATTCCTTTGCAGCAGCCCGCAAAGCATATTCGCGCGAGAGATAGAGGTCGGTGCCTAATGGCAGGTGCGGTCCGTGCTTTTCCATCACGCCGATGGGAATAATGCAGGTTTTAGCGCTTTTTTCAACAGCTTTAATAAAATCGGGTGCCGTTAATTCTTCAAGTCTGAAAGGAATTTCCTGTGCGAAAATTACGCCTGTAAAAACCAGGGAAAAAGCGAAAGTCATTAATTTTTTCATTGGTGTTGATTAATTTTTTTAGCGTTTAAATTTAAAAGAAATTATGGTAAGGATTCCATATGTGATAAATAAGGAAATCAAACATAAATACAAAACCTGGAAGCAGTTTTAAAACTTTTCTCAGGATGAAGCGGCTAAAAACCGTGGTTTTATCAAAACTTATTGGTTTCTTTTTGCAGGTACTTGTCACTATTTGCAAACTCCCAAGTATTCAGGAAACCAATGCGGATGATGTTGGTCATTTTCTCCCAATTTATTTTACTGAGTTCGTCGGATGGCTGGTGGTAATCGGGGTGCATGGCTGCCATAAAATAGAAATACGGAATTCCAGCCTGAGCAAACGGTGCATGGTCGCTGCCGCCGCCGAAACTTTGGGATCCACGGTAACCCATATCGAGGTTAATATTGTATTCGGAAATGTTCTTTTTGGTGATTTCCTCAATGCCTGCATATTCTTTTGTGTAGCTCATTT
>JBBIVS010000608.1:0-2188 GCA_037439605.1 Draconibacterium sp.
AGTTTTTGCGCTTTGTTGTAAAATATAATTGATTCATCGAAAAGTCCGGCATTGTAATTCAGCCATCCCAAACGCAGGTTTATTTCGTAGGATGCCTCATCATAAACTTTTTTCAAATCATCGGCTGATGCTTTAAAATCGCCACTTTTTTCATGCTGGTAACTTTTTGAAAAAGCCGCTTCCAGCGCTTCCTGTGAAACCTGCGCCATAATTGAAAGCGAAGCGGTTAAAAAAATCAGTAAAACCAGTTTTCTTTTTAAAAATTCCATGATATTCCTGCCGTTAAAGTGTGTTTTATGTATTTGTATTCCATTGAATTACTAATTGTTCCGTTGGTGTAAACATTGTACATCTCAAAAACATCCTGGTTGATGTACCGCAGTACAATCTGGTATTTTTTTCCTGCCGGAAAATACAAACTTCCGGTGATTTTCTGTTCCGACCGTCCAGGAAAATTCCCGGCAACATATCCCGCAGGTTCTATAAAATTAATCATTTCGCCCCGTAAATATTGTCCGGTCAAATGAAACGGCCCCATCTGTGCCCCGCCGGAAAATCCAAAAGTATTAAACCCGAAACCATTTTCCTTGTCGCTTTTAAAATAGAAACGCGGGGTAAAATACAGATTCAGGTTTGAAAGCGGATAATAAGTTATCCACGCAGAATATTGACCAAAACCCTCGTTGTTGAAATTGGCATAGTCGATTTCAACTCCCGGGGCAAAATTGCCTGAATGAAACCAGGTGGAAGCCGTAAAAACCAGGTCGCGAAAATAAACGGTTCCGTTGTAAAAGTTTTTTTCTTTGTTAAACCCGCCGGCATAGTAGGAAAAATCGCCCCAAATAAGATTGGCCGAAGTTGAAACATACCATTTGTCGCCAGGCACAAACACTGGGTTTATAAAGTATTGCATTTGCTTGTTTTTAATTGGGAAAGTGGTGAGTTCGCCCCAGTAAACCTGCTCTTCACGGTTGATGCCAATATAAGTAAAACTGTGATTGATACTCACTCCCGGTGCAACCCGGTGGCTCAAATCTACCGATTCGAAATGATAATTTTTCAGGTAAAATGCCTCGCCGTAATCGTCACCCACACCAGCCATTTCATAGTGGCCGGCTTGTGTTAAATCGTCAAAACCGGGATTAAAACTGTAACCGGCTTCAACCGCAATCCTTGTCAGTTTTTTAGGTGCAAACCCGGTTTTTTGCTGCGTATCTTCAGTAAAATACTGGGCATATTTCAGCGCTTCGGGAGTTCGGCCTGCATACACCAAACTGTAATACAAATATTCCTGAAGCCACTCAAAGCTCTGGTCGTTTTTCCAGGCTTTCAGAAAATAATCTGAAGCAATCCGGTATTTTTTCAGGTTGAAATATGCAATTCCGGTACGTGCCTGAAGGTAAAAAAAGTCGATTCCATTGCTGCGTGCTTCATCAGCAAAATCAATCAGTTCAGTCCATTTTTGCTGCTGGAACAACTCGTATGATTTTTTGTCAACTTCCGGGTAATTCCACATCTGCTGTGCCGAAACTGCCAGCACCAAAATAAACAGTATTCCTGTCAGTTTAATTCGTTTTGACATTTTATTTTCAGTTTTGCTTCATTAAAACGCACTAAAATCAGCAGTTCATTTTCCTGCGAAATCTTTATTTCGATTTCCAGATTCCGGGTTTCCCTGCCCGCAATTTTTTTGGAAACCGATGCACTCATTTCAATATCGCCTGCTGACAAAATATCGCCTGCCTCTTTGATGGTAAGTTGGTAATCGGCCCGTAAAAACAAATAAAGCGGGGCGAGAAAATCCTGAAGAATTTTCAGAATCCCCCCAAACATCAGGTTTATCGGGATTGTATCTTCAATTTTACTGTTCGGGAGAAAACCCAGCGGAACTTTAAACAGCGCAATAAAAAACCAGTACAGCGCAGAGTTTTTCGACCCGGTAAAGTTGGTGAAATAGTGCAAATCGCCGCTGTTGTAAAGATAAGCCATTCCGCCTTCTTTTTCGCAGCGGATATATGTGTTATTGTAAACATCGGTTTCCACTATCCACGAAAAGGTACCAGCCTGTTTTTGCCACGTTTTTTTGTCCGATTCAACTTCAACCTCAACATTTATCCGCTGACCGGGGATAAAATGCAGTGCATTTGCAAGCGCCTCGTTTTTTGCCGGATTTACCACCACGTGCTTT
>JBBIVS010000609.1:0-2182 GCA_037439605.1 Draconibacterium sp.
TTACAGCGGGGGCACAACCCTCGACACTATTTTTATTAAAGGAACAGGAGTGGTTTTTTTTAATGCCCTGTTTGCCTCAACTGCAACCCTTGTTGTAAAAGTGCATGTAAAAAAACTGAGCCCCGAACTATTAAACCTCAACCGCGGGTTCTGGCTTTTGTTGTTTTCACTGGTTATGTTTTTTGTGATGGACGAATCAGCAGTAATTTCCGTTCGAGCATTTAAAAATACAATTGCCGGGGCAATTCTCGAATTTACAGCCATTTTAACAGTTTACTATTCCTATAAATATATTGAAGCATCGCGCTCATCAATCATTCAAAGCCTGAAAGGAATTTTTGTTTTGATAGGGGCATTTTTCGTGTTTAAAACCTTGCCGCTTCCTCATCAACTTTGGGGCGGGTTGATCACTGTGATTGGTGTTCTGATCATGGCTTTGGCACAAGCTGGTTACATTAACATCAAAAAATAATAATTAACAACAATTTTGAAATATTTTTCAGAACTTTCCGTTCGGAAATAAGGGCATAATTTTTGTTAAATAGAGCCTGTCTTTATCAACCAATTAAAAAAACCATGAACAAAAAACTTTGGCTACTCACTGCCGCCGTAATCACCGTTTTTCTTTTGGCCTTTTTTATTTTTTCGCCTCCTAAAAATGATAACACTGCCATCACTGCCACCGTTCAACGCGGTCCTTTCGAGATATTGGTTTACTCCACGGGACAACTGGAATCGGAAAATTCCGACAATATTCTAATTCCGGAAAAAATGAATGACCGGCAAACCCGCATTTCGTCGTTAACCATAACCGATATAGTTGACGAGGGAACTTATGTCGATTCGGGCGATTATGTGGCAACCCTCGACCATCAGGCGGTTCAGGAGCAACTGAAAGCTGCGCTCGACGATTTGGAGCGTACCCTTTCGGAATACGAAGACAGCAAAATCGATTCAAATTTAAACCTTAGCAATCAGCGCGACCTGATTGTAAATGCGCAGCTTGACCTCGAGGAAAAAGAGATTGCGGTGCAGGAATCAGCTTATGAAGCGCCCTCTGTTCAGCGAAAAGTGGAGATGGATTTGGATAAGGCCAAACGCAAACTCGATCAGGTAAAAACTGCCTACGAATTGATTACACAGCAGGAAACCAACAAAGTAGCCCGAAGGTTTATTACCTATAAACAGGTGCGCGAACGGGTTGACGCACTGAATGAGTTAATGAATTCCCTTATCATCCATTCGCCGCGGGCAGGAATTATTTCGTATTACCAGTACCCTTTCGGCGGAACTGTAAAAACCGGTTCGCGGGTTTCGCAGTGGAACCCGTATATTGCCACTTTCCCAAACATGAATAACCTGGTAACCAAAACTTTTATTAATGAAATTGACATTGCACTAATCCAAAAAGGCCAGAAAGTTAAAATCGGAATTGATGCATTCCCCGACAAAGTACTACCCGGCGAAGTGGTTTCGGTGGCCAACATGGGCCAGCTAATGCCCAACAGCGATGCCAAGGTTTTCGAAATAAAAATCAAGGTGAACGGTTCCGACCCCGAGCTCAAACCGGCAATGACTACAAGTAATACCATTCAAACCAATGCTTTTCAGGATACGCTTTTCATTCCTATCGAATCGGTCTTCAGCAATGACAGCATGTCGTTTGTTTATATCGCTGACGGAAATGAAACCAGACAAATTATTGAAACCGGCGAACAAAATGAAAACTTTGTGGTGGTTCGGCAAGGATTGAAGGAAGGCCAGCAGGTTTATCTCAACGAGCCTGAAAATGCCGATGGTTTTACATTGACAGGAATGGAAATTTACGAAGACATTTTGCGCAAAAAAGCTGAAGAAAAAGCGAAAAAAGAGCAGGAGGAAAAACAGCGCCAGATGGAACAGAAAATGCCCGATTTACCTGCCGGTATCCAAATGTCGGGTGTTTCACGCGCGGTTGTAATCAGCAAATAACCTTTAAATCAGGAACACCATGTTTATAAAACGTTATTTGCACGACATTCACATTGCGGTTGAGGCCATTTTTGCCAACCGCGTAAAGTCCATCCTAACCGCGCTGGGAATTATCTTTGGCGTTGCAGCGGTAATCAGCATGCTGGCCATTGGCAACGGGGCCGAACAGGAAATTCTGGAACAAATAAAACTGGTCGGGGTGAACAACATT
>JBBIVS010000610.1:0-2180 GCA_037439605.1 Draconibacterium sp.
AAGGTGCGTTTTGAATTTGTTTCAACTGCCGATGCCAGTGCCGTACTCGATATTTTCGATGCTACAGGCCGCCAGGTAAAAACCATTTTCAAAGGCGCTGTTAAAAACGGTTCAACCTACAATGCGGAGTTTAAACCCGAAAACCAGGTTGGTGGAATGTACATATACCGCTTAACATTGGGAGATAAAGTTTATAACGGTACAGTGTTATACAAGAAATAGATTAAGGCGCTAAAAGCGCAGAAAAGAATTTTAAAAAAGCGCATTCGTTTTATAGCGGAAGCGCTTTTTTATTTAGACTTTTCGTGAATATCTGAAAAATAAACATTTGAAGTTCGTCAGTTATGTTTTCAGAAAAGTTTGAGCATTAAAAAAGGGAACAACTTTTCAGTTATTCCCTTTCGTGGGAAGTGATGGATTCGAACCACCGAAGGCGTCGCCAACAGATTTACAGTCTGCCCCATTTAGCCACTCTGGAAACTTCCCAATATTTTTAAAGTGAGCCGAATCTCAGATTCGAACTGAGGACCCCGAGATTACAAATCACGTGCTCTGGCCAACTGAGCTAATCCGGCTTATTTTTGTATCAAATTTGTTCAGAACGACTGCTGTTTTTCAATTTCAGCGGGGCAAAGAAAAGCATTAATTTTTGATTGTGCAATACTTTTTTTTCAAAACTTATCTTCGCATTTATACAAAAAAAGTGGGTAAGCTACCTGCGTCGCACCGCTACAACCGCCTACCCTTGCTGCCTTCCGACCCTGAGGGGATTCAGCAGGAGCTGGTCGCACAGGACTTACCCGGCGCAAAAGTATTAAAATTTAGTTTACATCCAAACAAAAACTTCAGGCCTTGTAATTTCGAACTTTTTTCAATTATGAATAATAAGGAAAACAATCATAACTATTTTCAACTTCAATCAAAAACGGAGCAATTCACAAAAAAATAGATTTATATTTGTAAAACTTAAATTTAAAAAAACTGTCATGGAAGAAAAATCAGCATCAATCTGGAAATCATCTGCAATTTATGGATTATACATGGGTTTAATCTCGATTGCTCTTTCGGTAATTATTTGGGCAGGTGGACTTATGGAATCAATGGGTTTATTTGGCTCTACAATCATTGGTTTATTGTCATTTGTTATAACTTTTCTGCTTCTTTTATTTTTTACAAAAGCCTTTAGAAATAAAGAAATGGATGGAATTATAAGTTTTAAACAGGCTTTTCAATTTGCAATGCTTGTTGTATTTTTCTCAGTAATAATTTCAACGATTTATAATTACATATTCCACACTTTGATTGATCCGGAATACATGAAGAATTTGATGGCAGTAATGCAGCAAAAGACAATGGATTATATGGAAAAGGTAGGAGCTCCTGAAGCCCAGATAGAAAAAACTATCGAGAAATTCTCTGAAATTCCAACACTATGGAAAACTGTACGTCAAGGTGTTTTGTTTGGATTAATTAGTGGCGGTATTCTCGCATTAATTGTAGCTGCTATTGTAAAGAAAAAGGAAACATTAGAGGTTCCTGAATAAATTTTCAAAAGCCTATATGAATATATCCATCGTAATTCCCCTTTTTAACGAGGAAGAATCGCTTCCCGAACTGGCTGCCTGGATTGAAAAGGTAATGATTGAAAATAATTTTTCGTACGAAATTATCATGATCGACGACGGAAGCAAAGACAACTCGTGGGAAGTAGTCGAAGAACTTCAAAGTAAAAATCCTTGCATAAAGGGAATAAAATTCAGGCGGAATTACGGAAAATCGGCAGCATTGTTTTGCGGTTTCGATGTGGCACAGGGCGATGTGGTAATCACCATGGATGCCGATTTGCAGGACAGCCCCGACGAAATTCCGGGTCTTTTCAAAATGATAAAAGAGGGGGGCTACGATTTGGTTTCGGGTTGGAAGAAAAAACGTTACGACCCCGTTTTATCGAAAAATATTCCAAGCAAAATTTACAATTTCACGGTACGCCGCATGACGGGCATTAAGCTGCACGATATGAACTGCGGATTGAAAGCCTACCGTAAAAATGTTGTGAAAAGCATAGAAGTTTATGGCGAAATGCACCGTTACATACCGGTTTTGGCTAAGTGGGCCGGTTATAAAAATATTGGCGAAAAGGTGGTGAAACACAGCGAACGCAAATACGGGGTGACAAAATT
>JBBIVS010000611.1:0-2160 GCA_037439605.1 Draconibacterium sp.
TTCGGCTTCAACACCCGCCATTTCGAACGGGTTGATTTATGTTACCGACTGTAATAAAAACCTGCATTGTAACGATGCTGAAACTGGCCAATCGATTTGGAAACATAAACTCGGACAGGATTCATGGAGCTCGGCACTGGTTGCCGATGGCAAAATTTATGTCGGCTCGCGTGGCGGCGATTTTTGGATTTTGAAAGAAGTGAAGGAATTAAAAGTGCTGGATTCTGTTCAACTCGACAGCCCAATACACGCCACACCAGTTGCTGCAAATGGCGTTCTTTATGTTGCAACCATGCAGCGTCTTTACGCAATAAAACAATAAACAGATTATATAAAACTTTAACTCTGTTTTGCTCGAATACTGAAAAAAGGATACCTTTCAGGCTTATTGAAAATAAAAAATTTATCAAAATTAAACCGATATTATTATGACATACATTGCGAACGACAACCGCTACGAAACCATGAAATACAACCGTTGTGGCAAATGGGGACTTAAACTTCCGGCAGTTTCGCTGGGATTGTGGCATAACTTCGGCGATATCGATACCATTGAAAATGGCCGCTCCATGTTGCACCGCGCTTTCGATTTGGGCATCACCCATTTCGATCTCGCCAACAATTATGGTCCGCCTCCCGGGTCGGCAGAAGAAAACTTTGGCAAAATTCTGAAACAGGATTTCGCAGCATACCGTGACGAACTGATAATTTCGACAAAAGCCGGATACCTGATGTGGCCGGGACCATACGGAGAATGGGGGAGCCGTAAATACGTGCTGTCAAGTCTTGATCAAAGTTTGAAAAGAATGGGTTTGGAGTATGTCGATATTTTCTATTCGCACCGCCCCGACCCCGAAACGCCCATTGAAGAAACAATGATGGCACTCGATCATGCAGTTCGATCAGGAAAAGCGCTTTATGCAGCAATCTCCAACTACCCTGCTGAAATGACCCGCGAAGCCGCCCGGATTCTGAAAGAACTGGGAACACCTTGTTTGATTCACCAGCCAAAATACTCAATGTTTGTGCGCTGGGTTGAAGAGGAATTGCTGGATGTGCTTGAAGAGGAAGGGATTGGTTGTATTCCGTTTTCGCCGCTGGCACAAGGGTTGCTAACCGATCGTTACCTGAATGGAATTCCTGAAGGAAGCCGTGCCACCCGGGAAGTTTTTCTGAAAAAAGAACATGTTGATTCGGCTCAGGATAAAATTGTAAAATTGAATGAAATTGCGCTGCAACGAGGTCAGTCGCTGGCACAAATGGCACTTGCCTGGGTGCTGAAAGACAAACGGATAACCTCGGTACTGATAGGAGCCAGTTCTGTTAAACAGATTGATGATAATGTTGAAACTCTGAAAAACCTCAGTTTTGAACAGGAAGAACTCGATTTAATCGAAAAAGTTTTAAACGAGCTTAAACAATCAGAATAAAACATTAAACGGCAGAGGAAATTTTTACATTGCCGATTCAAATTGTTTCAAAAACCTCATATCGTTTTCGAAGAAATGGCGGATATCTTTAATTCCGTAACGAAGCATTGTAATTCGTTCTATTCCCATTCCGAAAGCAAAACCTGTATATTTTTTACAGTCGATGTTGCAGGCTTCCAAAACGTTAGGGTCAACCATGCCGCAACCCAGAATTTCGAGCCAGCCACTGTATTTACAAACATTGCAACCTTTTCCTCCGCAAATCGAGCAACTTACATCCATTTCGGCACTGGGCTCTGTAAACGGGAAATATGATGGGCGTAAACGAATCTGAGTTCCTTCACCAAAAAGTTCTTTTGCAAACTGCAGCAAGGTTTGTTTCAGGTCGGCAAACGACACATTTTCGTCCACATACAAACCTTCAATCTGATGAAAAATACAGTGCGATCGTGCGGAAATGGCCTCGTTCCGGAAAACACGCCCGGGGAAAATCATTCGGATAGGCGGCTGAGTGCGTTCCATCACACGGATTTGAACACTCGAAGTATGGGTACGCAACAATACATCAGGGTTTTTTTCTATGAAGAAGGTGTCCTGCATATCGCGTGCCGGGTGTTCCGGCGGAAAATTCAAAGCCGAAAAAACATGCCAGTCGTCTTCAATTTCAGGACCTTCGGCAACGGTAAAACCAAGGCGGCCAAAAATGCCAATGATTTCGTTTTTAACCAGC
>JBBIVS010000612.1:0-2157 GCA_037439605.1 Draconibacterium sp.
TGGCCTCAAAATGGCTAAGCGACGAAATGAAATTGGGTTTCAGGATTATATTCTTAAAACCCGGATTTTCGGGATCCGGGAAAATGCCGCCGATTCCCTTGTAAAACCAGGCCCCGATTTCGCCAAACATGATGTGGTTCATGGAAATGTCGCGATCTGCATTAACATTCCAGTTTTCGTAAAGTGTTGTCGCCCCGTTTTTTATCCACCATCCCCATGACGGGAAGGTTTCCTGCAAAGCAACTTCGGCCGCAAGTTCAGCATAACCGTTTTCGCTTAGAGCATTTAGGATTGCCTTTGTGCCCAGCAACCCAACATCGATGTGTTTGTTATCCTGAATTACCCTGTCGGCCAGATTTTTAGACACTTTGCTTTTCAAACTGTCGGGTACAATTCCCCAGTACAACGCAACACTTAACTCGGTTTGCAACCCGCTCCCGTATTTACCGGTTTCAGTATTCAAATATTTCAGGTTGATGGCATTTTTAATTTTTTCGGCCAGCGCTGAATATTTTATAAAGTCGGTTTGAAACCCGAAAAGTTGGGCTGCTTTTGCCAAAATAGTTGCATCGGTATGGTAATAAACTGAAGATGTGAATTCCTTCGGCGTAACCGATTTCACCGGAACCCAGTCGCCCAATCCCCAGGTGGTTAGTCCTTCAGGGCTTTCCTCATCAATGTGATCCACGTACCGTTTGATGTTGTCGTAACACTGTTTAAGCAGCCTCGAATCTCCGTAAAAAAGGTAAATATTCCAGGGAATAATTGCGATGGTGCTTGTCCAGTCGGGGCCGTTTGCCCAGGTGTAGCCCCAGCCGCTGGTGGGAATGATGGCCGGTAAAACGCCGTTTGGCTGCTGTTCGTCGCGGTGGTCGGCAAGCCATTTCTCGTAAACCGTAATCCCGTCGAAATTATACAAACCGGTTTCAATGGCAATGTGCGCATCGCCCGTCCACCCGTTTTTCTCGCGCTGCGGACAGTCGGTGGGGTAGCCAAACAAATTCGATAAATACGAATTGTTGGTGGCTTCCCATATTTTGTTCAGTGTAGGATTCGAGGAGTGAATTTTTCCGGCAACAGGAACATCACTATGCATAAAATAAGCAGTTAAACTTTGGTCGGTCAGTTCAACAGGTTTGCTGCTTACCACTTCAACATATTGAAAACCCTTGTAATTGAAATGGGGCATAAATTCGTCTTCGTTTCCGCTTAAAATATAAATGTCGGTGGCAAACGGATCAGTATCATCTGTGGGGCGGTAATGCACATCGATGTTCGACTGGTCGGCTTTCCCGTTTTTACCCAGCCGTTCGGCATGAATCAGCCTGATTTCGGTTCCTGCCGCTCCTTTTATTTTCAGTTTGGTAACGCCCGAAATGTTCCTGCCAAAGTCGAACAGGTAATTTGTATTGCTGAATTTTACCATTTCGCGTGCCGGAATTTCCAAAACATTGCGAATCGGGTGCAGGTTTTGCGCAACAATATTGTTCGACGGGGCGCTCACCGGAATTGCATTTTTCCACCCCGAATCATCAAAACCGGGCATGTTCCAACCGGTTTGTTTCAGGCGGGCATCCTGATGTTCGGCCGTGTAAATGCTGTTGAAAATAACATCGCTTAACGCAGTTTTCCAATCGGTACCCGATGAAATAATCTCTTTTGTACCATCGGTGTAAGTAATGTGCAGGTCGATACAAAACTTGGGCCGAGCGCGCCACGGGGTTTCGTGAAAATACCAAACTGCTGTGGATTGATGATTGTACCAGCCATTCCCCAACAAAACGCCAATAGCATTTTTCCCTTCTGTAACCAATTCGGTAACATCGTGTGCTACATACAAAATGCGTCTGTCGAAACGGTTGTACATCGGATCGAGGCGGTGGTTTCCCGCTTTTTTCCCGTTGATGTAAAGTTCATACAGGCCGCCAACCGCAATGTATGCCCGCGCCGATTTTATTTTTTTGCCGGCATTGAACTCTTTTCTGAACCACGGCGCCGGTTTTAAGTGAATATCGCGGGTATCGCTTATCCAGTCGCCACGCCAGTTATGGGGTTCAATCATCCCGGTTTCAAAACTGGTAACTTCCGACCATTTGGATGGAATATTGTTTTCGTCCCAGATTTTTACGCTCCAGAAATATTTTGTAAACGGGTTTA
>JBBIVS010000613.1:0-2156 GCA_037439605.1 Draconibacterium sp.
ACCACGGTAATCATCCAGGCAACGAGCGGGAGCGCAAATGCAGCCCCTATTCTGGAGCCCGAAAAGTTGATTCCCTGAACCACGCCCCGTTCTTTCATAGGGAACCAGTTAAAAACCACTTTTGCAATTCCGGGAAAAGCGCCGGCTTCTCCAGCGCCAAACAAAAAACGGATTACGAGCATTGAGGCATAATTCCATGCGGCGCCGGTTACAGCCGTTAAAACCGACCAAAACAGAACAATGCCGCTGATTACACTCCGGGGGCCGTACTTGTCGGCCATTTTACCTGACGGAACCTGGAACAAGGCATACCCAAGAGTAAAAACAGCCATTACCCAGCCAAAATCGGTTAAACTGAATCCTAAATCTGTGCTTATTTCGTCCTTTGCTGCAGAAATGCAGGCGCGGTCGATGTATAATAAAACGGTTAGCAGAAATGTGCTTGCCACAAGCAGAACACGGATTGGAATGATTGTTTTTTTCACAGCGGTGGATTTACATATTAATTTTGATTAGTTTATTTCTTAGCAATTCCTGCGTTTTTACCGAATGTTCGCGGATTAGTTTTTCCGCCAGCACACCATCGCCCCTTTCAATAGCATCAATTATTTCAAGATGCTCGGGTAAAGTTTCTGCCGGTTCGCGGAGAAGTCCGCCCTGGTATGTTTGTGCTGTAATGTTATTGATAATTTCAAAACGCTTCAGTATCTGGTTTCCGCTAAAACGAAGAAGCGAATTGTGAAATTCCTGATCGGCTTCGAAGTATTTTTTTGTATCGATATTGTTTTCATCAATAAAGGGAGTAAACAACGACCTGAGAAATTCAATCTCTCCTTTTGCAATGCAGGCAGCGGCGCGCCGGGCGGCAACACCCTCAAGTGCTTCACGGCATTCGAAAGCATCGAGCAATTTCACGGTGTCAATTTCGGAAACATAGAATCCGCGGCGAGGCAGATTTTCAACCAGCATTTCGTTTTCGAGCATTTGAAAAGCCTTGTGCAACGGCATACGGCTTACCCCGAGCATGGCTGCAACCTGTTCCTGCTTTAGTTGTTCCCCTGGAGCCAGTTCACGCGATAAAATCATCGATTTCAGCCGTTTGTAAACTTCGAAACTTAAATCTTTATATTCAATTTCCAGTTTTTCCATTTGGGTACATATTGAAAATTAATCCACGAAAATTTCCCTGGTTTTGTTGAAAAAGCCTTTTTTGCGGTCTGAACTGATTCCCCAGTTAACAGGCACGCTCTGGTAGCCTTCGTCAAATCCTTCGCCTTTCATCCTGAAATCGAAATAGCCCCATGAAGCGTAAGCTTTTGTAGCTGCCACATAGTTATTTTCAGGTTTATCGAAATCGAAATGGTCGTCTTCGTTAAATACAATGGGTTTTGGGGTGTATGATGGCAAAGCCCGCACCTGTTCAACCATTTCGGTGATTCGAGTCGGCTGGTTTACCCCGTTTCCGTGGAGAAATACAAAATCGGCCACCTCAACCACTTTGCCGGGCGGAAGGGTATTCCCGTTAAAGCTGGTTGAAACCAGCAATTCAGGGGCTTTCTGTTTAATACGCAATATCAGCTCGTGCGCCCTGTCCTGCCTGATGATTTCGTGCTGATAACCGCGGTTGTTACACTCGTTGGCCACTTCAACCAAAATGTTGGTAAAGCCGTTTTTCTGAATCCACGAAATGGTATTATCAACGGCGGCAATCACGGCATTTTCATCTTTCAGCCGCTCATCCTGGCCAAAATAAAAAATGCCGAGAATGACAACCATTCCCAGTTGGTCGGCGGTTTTAACGATGCGTTCCATACGTTCGGCAAAGGGTTTTCGCAAAGTTCCGTCTGGCTCAAAAGCATTGTTTTCCCAAGGCTGATGCGAAGAATATCCCTCGGGGCTGCCACCCTGAAAATTGATGGTAAAAGCAAGTAAACCATGTTTTCTCCATTGGGGCATCGCGGCAATAAATTCATCGGTGTTGCGGTTAGCATCCCACACGCCTGTGTCGGGGTATTTCCATTTCGAAACGGTTTCGGGGTTTAAATCGTCGAAAACTCCCTGTACCATTCTCGAATTGGGCAACAAACCTTCCACGGAAATCCCGTTCCAGGTTCGTCTTTCAAAAGTGGGTTTACCGTTGATATAAAACTTGTCTT
>JBBIVS010000614.1:0-535 GCA_037439605.1 Draconibacterium sp.
AAGCAATTTGTTTTGTTACAGGTGTTCCCGGGGCAGGAAAAACTTTGGTAGGTTTAAATGTAGCAACTAAACACATTGATAAGAACAGCGAATTGTACAGTGTTTTTCTTTCAGGAAATGGTCCTTTAGTAAATATTTTGCAAGAAGCTTTAGCTCGCGATAAAGTTAAACGTGCAAATGAGAAAGGAGAAAAATTGAAGAAAGGCGTGGCTCGAAGTGAAGTAAAAGCATTTATTCAAAATGTTCATCATTTTAGAGACGACAGTTTAAAAGATGATAATCCCCCAATTGAACATGTTGCACTTTTTGATGAAGCCCAACGAGCATGGACTTTAGAACAAACCGCAAATTTTATGCGGCAAAAAAAAGGAAAACCAAATTTTAATCAATCAGAACCAGAATTTCTTATTTCTTGCCTTGATCGGCATCCCGATTGGGCAGTTGTAGTTTGTTTGGTTGGTGGTGGTCAAGAAATTAATACAGGAGAAGCAGGAATAAGCGAATGGGTAGAAGCTTTAGAACGTTCATTCCCAGA
>JBBIVS010000614.1:545-2142 GCA_037439605.1 Draconibacterium sp.
GGAAAATTTATATTTCAAATCGACTAACTGATAGCGAATATAACGCTATCGAAATTTTAGAACAAATTCGTAAGCGAAGGAATATCCATTTTTCCGAAAATTTACATTTAGCTGTTTCCATGCGTTCATTTCGTGCAGAAAACGTTTCATTATTGGTTAAGCAGTTACTTGATTTAAATATTTTGAGTGCAAAAGAAACTTTCAATGAATTAAAGAATAAATATCCTATTGTAATCACAAGGGATTTTTCAAAAGCAAAAAAATGGTTAAAGAGTAAAGCGAGAGGCTCAGAAAGATATGGAATTGTGGTTTCGTCCCAAGCTCAACGATTAAAACCTTACGCTATCGATGTAAAATCTCCCATTGATCCAATTCATTGGTTTCTTGATGGTAAAGATGATGTTCGTTCTTCCTATTATTTGGAGGACGTTGCAACGGAATTTCATGTTCAAGGTTTAGAACTTGATTGGGCATGTGTTGCATGGGATGGGGATTTACGTTACAGTTATTTAGGATGGAATTATAAATCGTTTGTGGGAAATAAATGGCAAAATATTAATAGTGAAACAAGAAAGTTATATTTAAAAAATGCATATCGCGTATTACTTACAAGAGCTCGACAGGGAATGGTGATTGTAATTCCACAGGGAGATACAGAAGATCCAACAAGATTGCCTGAATTTTATAATGATACTTTTAATTATTTGGTTTCAATTGGATTTGACGTCATTTAGAAATCCATTTCAACACTTTTTACAAATAACTTTCAAGCTTAAAAAAGAAAGAAGATTAAACTGTTATCCGTAAATTCGAAAATCAACAAATTGTTCTTCCGGCAAACTAAAGGATTTAACCTTCGTTGTTCAGCCTTTATTAACACCGGGGAAAAATCCGGAAAAACAAAAACTTTTCTTTATAATTTCCCCCACCACTTTCCGGCTTTGCGGAAAAGGCTCAGGGTTGCCTTTTCCATCGATTTACCTGCTTTTTGGTAGGGTTCGCTGTTGTAAATTTTATCGGTGGTTTCGTCAATCAGTTCTTCGGCTTTGTCAATCAGTTTGTCGGTAAAACCGTCAATGGCATTCTTTTTCTTTTCCTCTTCATTGTTTTTAACAGGTTCCATACTGTAATTTTTTTCCGGTTGCGGCTAAATTAATCATTTGCCCGGAGTTATTAAAAAGGGTCAGAGGTAATTGTTGAGTGACGGGTTACCTCAATTTCCTTCAATCCCAGAATACAAAACCCGGGTTTGAGGCCAAAATTTTCCGCTTCACTGCCTTCGAGTACACAGGTGATTTCCCGGCGAAGCGTTCGCCCGGTATAGGTTTGCGTATGTTCATTGTATTCGCGTAACAAAAGTTCGTGCCCTGCCAAAAAGCCACGGTCGTTTTTCCGGAGTTCAAAGGGCTTTTCACCACTTTTTACCAGGTTAAAGTATTTTTCCCATGTCTTCAGTTCGTGTATCATAACCGCAAAACTACAATTAATACGTTAATAATCAACCACCTCCCCCTGACGTTCGTGCCTCAGTCAGGATACTCCTCCTGTCCGGGAGGAGAAATTCGTGCTCGCAATATAAATTGAAATCCAAAATAAA
>JBBIVS010000615.1:0-2131 GCA_037439605.1 Draconibacterium sp.
GTTGGGCGGCGCCTGCAGGTAGCCTTCCTTGAAAGGCTCACCGTGCCACACGCGGTATGCTTCGTTTACAAACATGTGGTTCATGTGAATCGGAATCCAGATATCGCTGGTGGCGTCGGTAATTTTGTCGTACACGCTGTTTTCGATTAAGAAATTGTTGGTTTTGAAATTTCCGTACTGAATAAAATAGATGCCGGGCGTTGTAACTGCCGAGAAATCAAATTTAACATAGTGGTATTTGAAATAGTCGCCCCACGAAACCACGTTGCCGCTGAAAACTTCGGCAGTTGTTCCGTCGTCTCCGATTTTGCAGATGGAAGCTTTTGCCACCGGTTTGTCTTTTTTGTCGAGTTCAATCACAGCCACTTTGGGTTGTTTGGGCAGATAGCCCACCTGCGAAAACCCGATGTTGGGCTCACGAATCCAGCCGTCGATGGCGTGAGGTTCCACTGTCCAGCTCAGAACTTTGCCAGTTTTTCCTGCCGGAAGCAGGCTTCGCACCACAAACCAGCCGTTTTGCGCGAGTACGCGGCCATCAAAAAGCATCAGTTCGGCATCGGGTGAGGTGATTTTCACCAGCCGTTCGGGGGCATCGGGAGACATTAGCAAAGTATGCCCGGTTTCCAGCGGCAGCGGGTCTATAAACCGGCCTGTTCCGCGGTCGTCGGAGGTTACATATCCTTTAAACTGCTTTGGTTTTTGGCTGTTGGGTTTAGTTGCAGAGTTGCCCACTACATAGCGTGGAAAACGGTTGAAACGGCCATCCATCATATAAACTTTTCCCCAATATTGCGACGGCAGAAACTCGAGGTTAAAACCGGCTTTTCCTTCAAGCGCTGCCGGAACCGGTTTGTCGAGGTAAACCGCAATTTCAACGCCTTTTCCTTTGGCAGTAACCACCACACGCGAGTCGAAATCGTAATCGTTATAGCGCAATGCCGCTTCGATGGTGCCTGCCGCCTTGTCGACTTTGCGGTTGGAGATGGCGGGAACCAAATCCCACTGCTCGGGAGTGTTCGAAAGCCGCACTGCACCGCCCTGCACGGTGCGCACACCGTGGTGAATGATTTCGATACCCGCGTTTTTTTCGTCGTTAAAACCCCCGGTAAAAAGGTTGCTGTACACCAGCACATTTACTCCCTGTTTTTCGAAATACTCAAGGTCGTTGATTTTTAAATCCTGGCTGTACACAGTGGTAAACGACGCCAGAACAAGCATTAATACAGATAAAATTGAAAGTCTTTTCATGTTTATGAAATATCAGGTTGTTGGTTTAAATAAAATTTTGCGGTGGCAAATGCGCACCCTTTGGCAAAGCTATTCAAAAAATGGATGAAACAAAATTTGTTTTTTTCAAACGCAAAGCACGCAGGGAAATCGCAAAGATCGCAAAGAAATAACTCCGTGTTCTTTGCGTAATCTTGGCGCCCTTTGCGTTTAAAACGGGTAAAAGTTATTTTTTTAACGCGAAAGGCGCAAAGTATCCGCAAAGAGCGCAAAGAATTTGCTCCGCGTTCTTTGCGAAACCCTTGCGCCCATTGCATTTAAAAGGTTTCCAGAATCAGTGTGGTAACATTTGCATCCGGTTTTACCTGATCGAGTTGGATTACAATGCCGTTTTCGTTTTGTGTAAATGGTAATGGCGAACACTGCATTTGACGGCACGAAACAAGCTTTCTGCCCGATGCAGGCAACCGAAGTGTGTCGCCCACCGATAGCAGATGCACATAAATCAGGTTGTTTTTTTGAACCGTACCATAAACATCATCTTTGGGTTCAAACGGACCGGGGCGGGTGCCATAAATGCTTTCGCCATATTTCTGCAGCCAGTCGCCCACCTCTTTCAGCCGGGCAATGTGCGTTGCGGGAATGACGCCCTGTGCATCGGGACCCACATTCAGCAACAGGTTGCCGCCACGGTCAACCGTATTGACAAGCATCACAATTATTTCCTTTAACGACATCAGGTTTTGGTCCGGATTGTACCCCCAACTGACCTGGTTGAGGTTTAAACATTTCTCCCACGGCGTGTTGATAATGGGGCCCTGTATTTTGCCGCCGCCCTCGTTGCACTGAAAATCACCTTCCCATCCCGACCGCGGACTGATGACCATATCGGGCTGGTAGCTCC
>JBBIVS010000616.1:0-2124 GCA_037439605.1 Draconibacterium sp.
GTTTACCAACATTACCCACGAATTCAGGACGCCGTTGACCGTTATTCGCGGAATGGCCGACCTGATTGACCAGAAGCCAGAACAGTGGCTTCCCGAAGGAACTCAAAAAATAAGAAACAACAGCAACATGATACTCCGGTTGGTAAACCAGATGCTCGATATCTCGAAAATTGAAGCCAAAGCAATGCCCATTCACATGATGAAGGGAGATGTTGCCCGTTACACTGCCTTTATCATCGATTTGCATCGTTCGTCAGCAATCGAAAAAAATATCTCACTGAATTTCACCGGCAACGAAAAACTAATCATCATGGATTTCGACCCCGATATGTTTTCTCAAATCCTGTCGAACCTTCTGGGAAATGCCATTAAATTTACACCGGAAAACGGAGTCGTGGAAATAAAAATCGGTATCGATGAACAGGAGAAGTTATTTACACTACAGGTTTCCGACTCGGGGAAAGGCATTCCGGAAGATAAAATACAATATGTGTTCGACCGTTTTTACCAGGTCGAAAATCATGCGACTTCGGGCGGAGGTACCGGGCTGGGTCTTGCCCTTGCAAAAGAACTTACGATGTTGATGAACGGCGATATAACCGTTGAAAGCCAACAAGGGAAAGGTTCGGTGTTTACCGTTCAACTGCCTGTAACCCGCGTGGCAGAAACCGGGAGCATTTTCTCGATTCTTATTACAATAAAGAAGTTATTCATTCTCTAAAAAACAAAACCACTGGTATTAAACCAAATGAAACAGCGCGGACCGACTTACCAATTCTACTGATTGTTGAGGATAGCAAGGACGTTTCCCTTTATTTATCGGCTATTTTAAGCAATGAATATCAGATTGAGCTGGCTAAAAACGGAAAAGCAGGGTTGGAAAAAGCCATCGAAAAAGTTCCTGACATTATTATCAGCGATGTAATGATGCCTGAAATGGACGGTATTGAAATGCTCAGCAAACTGAAAATCGATTTCCGCACAAGCCATATCCCGGTGGTAATGCTCACCGCAAAGGCCGATATCAACTCACGGCTGGAAGGATTGGAACGCGGGGCGGATGCATACATTACAAAACCTTTTAACGAAACCGAGTTGCACCTTCAGCTCAGAAACCTCATAGAACTGCGGAAGAAACTTCATGAAAGATATGCTTCAATGAATCACTTTCCTGAAACGCATGACCCTGCGCTGAAAACCGAAGATGCTTTTGTAAGAAAAGTGCGTGAACTGCTGGAAAAGAATATTGATAATGAAGAGTTTAACATCCATGACGTTTGCCGTGAAATGGCTGTTGGCCATACCCAATTGTACCGGAAATTCAAATCGATCAGTAATCTTACCATAGCCGATTATTTTAAACTTTTACGATTGAACAAGGCAAAAGAACTGCTTTCCGATTCAGAAATGAATATTACCCAGGTTGCATTTGCAGTGGGTTTTAAAAACCTTTCGCATTTCAGCCGCGAGTTTGCCAATCAGTTTGGGAGAAGTCCAAAAGAAGTAAGAAAAGAAGTCATTTAATGCGATTGGGGAGAGGGAAATTGGGGGAGATTTATTGAGATTGGTGGAGATTTATTGAGATTTATTGAGATTAGTTGAGATTTATTGAGATTTATTGAGATTAGTTGTCCGGGTTGTCTTTGTTGACGATTTATCGCAGTAGTAAATCAAAATTCTATATTGGTTAATCAAAATTGTTTCGTTTAATCAAAATGCTGACAGGTCATTCTGACGCTGTCAGATTTCCATCAAGATTTGACCTTTCAGCGTTTTAAGACCTGAAAGTGTCAAATGGCATTGGTTTTCTGGGTCGTCATTGCTGTAAATCGAAATTCATTATTTGTGATTCGTCATTCATTTTTCATTTCTAATTTTTAATTTTTAATTTCTTCAAAAGGAATTTCAGCAAATAAAAAGGAACTGTAAGCAAAACTTTTTTTTTGCCAATGTTCGAATTTTGGTTATGATAAAATTCAATTATTAACTAAAATTTTTAATCATGAAAACACTGATTTATTTGTTTGCAATTGTATTGCTCCTTTTTGCCGGCTGTGCAAAAGATGAAATGTTTGACCAAAACTCAAACAACCTTGAATTGAAAAAGGCAAAAGTGCCGATTCC
>JBBIVS010000617.1:0-2114 GCA_037439605.1 Draconibacterium sp.
TATTCGGTTAATACAATGTTCCCCGAATTATCTTTTTGAAATTTTTTCCCTTCAACAAATTGTGCGAACCTTTTATCGATAACCACTTCATTTTCAGGGTTTATTCCTTTAAGTGAAGTAATTTCTTCATCGGCATTGGCAACAATTTTATAATTACCCACAAACCATGCATTTCCCAGAGCATGAGGATTTGGCAATGGAGGACTGTTCAAATCGTAAATCAGGTAACGTGAATTCATCATGTTGATGGCTGTCAGCGGAGCCAAAACAGAATCGGGCGGAGTGCCTGCCTGGAGCCCTTTTATCAATTGCTGCATTTCAGGTACAAAATGGTTCTCAATCATCTCCTGGTAGCGGCGCAGTTTTGCTGCAGAATATCCGCCTACATTCTTATGGTAATAGGAAGTACGTGCATCCTGAAATGGGTCTCCCTGAAGGGGCAAAACCCGGTAATACAAATCTTTATCCTGCAAAATGGCATTATCAACCGGCATTTCGGGAAACGGATTTACAGCTTCGCGTTTCGAAACAAAATTGTCGTTGTTCAGGTAGCGCTTGTCAACGGCCCAAAGATCGATAAGTATTAAAACTCCCAGAATACCAATAAAAAGGTTGGTTTGAATCTTTTTCGCGTTCCATAAATATAATGTACCTGAGGCCAGCACGATAAAAATTAACGAACGCAAAGCATCAATACGGAGCAGCGATTTACGGTCTTCAATTACACTGTTAATCAGCCAATCGGGAAATCGTTGTGAATCGAATGCGTTTGAAAAGTCACCGGCAATTCCCGGCAAAACTGCAAAAATCAATGAAATGCCGCCAGTAATGATTGCCGCCCATTTGAATCCGTTCAGCCATATTTTCTTTTCAATTTTCCCCGATAAAATTTCGTTTAAAGCAATAAAGCCGAGTAAAGGCATGGCAATTTGTGCAATCACCAACGTCATGGATGGTGCCCTGAATTTATTGTAAAGTGGCAAATAATCGAGCAAAAAACTGGTTAATCCCATAACGTTTCCACCCCACGACAAAACAATTGAGACAACAGTAGCTGAAAGAAGCCACCATTTGTACACTCCTTTCACTACAAACAAACCTAAAATAAACAGAAATACAATGATAGCGCCAACATACACCGGCCCCGATGTAAAAGGCTGTTTGCCATGGTACATGCTAACGCTTCGAATGGTTTGTTTCAAATTTGGTATTCTGTTTTGCTGCATGGTTTTATAACTCTCCGATTTTTCGCCGGGGTTAGTCAAAGTACTTCCGCCTTTAAAGTTTGGGATTAACAGAGTCATCGTTTCGTCAATTCCGTAACTCCACTGAACTACATAATCCTTATCAAGTCCCGATGTTTTATTTTCGTTGTTCGAAGTTAATTCTGATGGGCCGCGAATGGTTTCCTTTGAATATTCCCATGATGTATAAAGCCGGGAAAAGTTCATTCCGACTGCAACAATAACACCAGCGAGTAAAAACAAAACCGACTTTGCAAAAGGAACAACTTCTTTTTCTTTGATGGCAAAAATCAGTTCAATAATGCCATAAATGACTAATATGATTATACCGTAATAGGTAATTTGAAGGTGGCCTGCAAGTAGTTCGAGCGAAAGTCCCAATGCAAATAAAATTGCTCCGGGAATTTGTTTCCCTCTGAAGGTCATTAAAACTCCGGCAATCACAATGGGTAAAAAACCTATGGCATTGGCTTTTGATGCGTGACCTGCACTTATAATAATTATGAAATACGATGAAAGCCCAAAAGCAATTGCACCGGCAACACATAGCCAGCGATTGATTTTCAGGCTGCTGAGAAGCACATAAAACCCAATAAAATAAAGGATGATGAAAGAGGCAATTGAAAATAAATTACGCAAAAGGCCGGCGAGTGAGTCGGCCAGATTCCCCGGGTATAATACTGAAATCATGTACCCCGGCATTCCTCCAAACATAGTGTTTGTCCAAACTGCTTCTTCACCGGTTTTGTTCCGGTAGTCAACCAATTCTTTCGACATACCGAGGTGATGATCAAGATCGTCCATGCTTAAATGTTTCCCTTCAAGCAGTGGGAAAAGATAAGCATAAGCAACTATTACAAAAAATACAAT
>JBBIVS010000618.1:0-2113 GCA_037439605.1 Draconibacterium sp.
GCCTATTGACACATTTGAATCGTGTGAACCATAGGTTCCAAGGCCATAAAGAATACCGAGTCCGGCTTCAGATTCTCCTATAACATACCCGGCTATTGCCCCGCCAGCCAGGTTAAACTTTTCTTTTATTACAGGTATTGAAAATTTCATTGTTGCAAAAACCGGGGTGGGTGCGCCAAAAAGAAAAGTGGGGATAATGCCTGCCCCGAGAGAAAAGTAATCGGTAACACCATAAGAGAACTGGTTCCATAAAACCCAGATATTTTGATAATAACCTTCGCCTTTCTTTAAACCATAACCGTTAGGCGACCAGAAATAACGCGATGATTGTGGATTGGGAAACCAATATTTGCCATCTTTTAACTGCTGAATTTCAACTGGTTTTCTCTTTTTAATATCAGTTTTATTAACTTCAATCTCTCCGAATTTATCAGTTTTTATCCTTACTGTCAGGGAATCTTCAGATATTATTTCACCTAAAAACTCATTCCCGTCAACAGTTTCAATGGTAAACAGATTCCGTATCATATCATTTTTAGCAATTGCAATCAAACCAAAATCCTTTGTTTCGATTTTTATCGAATCGCCGGTTTCTGAAATGATTTGTCCCGAATATTTACCTCCGCTCATGGTTTCGATAGTCACTTCAGTAGTGTCTTGTTTTGTTTGCGCAAAAACCAGGATTGAAAGAAGGATTAGAAATGCGGTAAGAGATAATTTAGTATTCATAGCATTAAATTTAGTTTAAATCTGAAAAGGAATAAAAGGTACAAAAAATTCCTGTGCTTTTCAAACTCCTGAATTGAATTTTATCTCTTGAGTGTTTTGCCCCGGAATTTCCGGAATGGTTTTTTACCCACTGTTTTCCCTTTGTTAAAATCTCTTTTGTGGAATTTTCCTGATGAGCTTTTTACTTTCCATACAGGACCCTCGCCAAAATGCGGAGGCAAAGGAATTTTGAAAACCTCTCTTTCAATGAGTTGCTCTATCTGGTGGAAACTGTACATGTCGTCTTCATTCACCAATGTAAGCGCAACGCCGGTTGCATCAGCACGGGCTGTCCGTCCAACGCGGTGAACGTAATCTTCGGCGTCATTCGGAACATCGTAATTGATAACCAGATTGATATCCTTAATGTCAATCCCTCGGCTCATTACATCAGTGGCAACCAAAATCCTTGTTCTTTTCGAACGGAAACCCTGCAAAACCTCTTCGCGTTGCGACTGTTCCAGGTCTGATGAAATGGCTTCAACCGAAAATTTCTTTTTTTTGAGTACTCGTGTTAATTCGTTTACAGCTTTTTTTGTTGAGCAAAATATCAGTATGCTGTTGTAGTCGGGATTTTCAGAAATTAAATGACTGATTAAATCGTTTTTTTGCTGATTGTAAATAAGATAAGCAGCTTGCAAAACTCCTTCAGCAGGTTTCGACATCGAAATGTTGATTTGCTCAGGATTGATTAGCACCTGCGAAGCAAGGGTTCTGATTTTTGGCGCCATAGTGGCGCTGAACATCAATGTTTGTCTTTGCTTTGGCAGATATGAAATGATTTTTATAATATCGTCGTAAAAACCGATGTCAAGCATCCGGTCGGCTTCATCGAGAATCAGGAATTTTATGGTATCGAATTTTACATAACCCAGGTTCAGGTGCGAAATGAGCTTGCCGGGAGTGGCAACCACAATATCGGCGCCTTTTGTCAGAGCTGTTCTTTGCTGACCCCAGTCGTCGCCGTCACCGCCGCCATAAATGGCTATCGAGTTTATTCCCATGGTGTAACCAATTCCCTGTACCTGCTGGTCAATCTTGATGGCCAGTTCGCGGGTGGGCACAATGATTAGGGTAGATGTTGTGCCGCCAGGCAAATCGGCAATCAAATCTAAAATCGGGAGCAAAAAGGCGGCAGTTTTTCCGGTTCCGGTTTGTGCGCAGGCAATTAAATCCTTCCCGTCTAAAATAATTGGTATTGCTTGTTCCTGGATTGGGGTAGCCTCTTTAAAACCCATGTACGAAATTGCATCGAGCAAATCATCGTGTATTCCTAATTCTGAAAATTTCATTCAATAAAAATATTTTTACGACTCCAAAAGTACTTGAAAATATTGGAAATAAA
>JBBIVS010000619.1:0-2101 GCA_037439605.1 Draconibacterium sp.
AATAATATAAGAATTACAAATATAATATTTTTATAGAAAGTTATATCAGTATATATTGATAATCATTTTCGGTCGTTTGAATTTGTGGTTTTTGTTTTTAAATGCCAACCCTCAGAGTTGTTTAAAATCAAAGTTCCGATTTTTTTGGACAGTCATTCCAATTTTATCCGTTTTCATTTTGTAAATTAGGCTGTATTTTAGAAAGATTAAAAAATGAGAACAGTAATTTTTACACTTGCATTTCTTTTGCTTTTAACTGAAGTTTTTGCCCAAAATGTAAAATCAGGCAGCAAAATCATTGTTAACAATCCGGCCATTAATCAAATAATATCAGAAAATGCTGTTATTGAAATCCTTGCCGAAGGTTTTGAATGGACAGAAGGCCCGCTTTGGCTTCCTGCTGATAACAAACTCATATTTTCCGATATCCCCAAGAATTCAATTTTTGAATGGAGTGAAAAAATTGGAATAAAACTTTACCTGAAACCCGCTGGATACACAGGAGCAGAGAACCGTGGCGGAGAGGCAGGTTCAAATGGTTTGCTGCTGAACGACAAAAACGAACTGGTGCTTTGTCAACATGGCGACCGCAGAATGGCAAAAATGAATGCGCCGCTTTCATCACCAAAAGCTGACTTTTCAACCATTGCTGATAAATACAACGGTAAAAAACTTAACAGCCCCAACGATGCAGTTTACGACAATAAGGGGAACTTGTATTTTACCGACCCACCCTACGGACTTGAAAAAAACGACAAAGACCCTTTGAAAGAACTCGATTTTCAGGGCGTTTTCAAAGTGGATAAAACAGGTAAAGTGACCTTGTTGACAAAAGAACTTTCCCGCCCCAACGGAATTGCTTTTTCCCCCGATTACAAAAAACTGTATGTTGCCAACTCCGACCCGCAAAAAGCAATCTGGATGGTTTATGATTTGGATGAAAACGGCCTTTTGATAAACGGAAAACTGTTTTTTGATGCTACCGGTTTAGCCAAAACTTTAAAAGGTCTGCCCGATGGGCTGAAAGTCCACAATAAAGGGTGGGTTTTTGCCACCGGCCCCGGCGGGGTTCTGGTTTTCACGCCCGACGGCAAACACCTCGGAACCATCTTTACCGGCGAAGCCACTTCCAACTGTGCCTTTAATCCCAATTATTCCGAATTGTTTATGACTGCCGATGATTATTTGGTGCGGGTGAAGCTGAAGTAATGATATTTTCCACAGAAGTTATTTTATCCATATAATATCCGGGAAAATTATCGACGCTTTTCTCTTGTTGTTTCTTATTACTATGGAAATATCAGGCATTTATTCGTATTGAAATATAATTCTTTTTCAAATCAAAAAACATTGGGCAAACATTCCAAACAGCCGGACTGGGCATAATCTTTAGTATGATTTTTGGCAAAAACCTTATTTTTTTCCACTGAACCTTAGTAGCCATGACAAATCCCACAATCCTACCTGCAACCTCATTCATAACATAAATAAGGTTTTCGTTATGGGGCGGAAACCCGGCCACTAAGGTTAGGAAAACGGGGGAGAATAAGATCTTTTAGTGAACATGCCAACTCGCCTGCTTGGGAAATACGAAACAACATAATTTCAGGGAAGGAAGGTAGAGCATCGGAAGACTATTTACTCAGCAGGTGACTTGGAGTCACTTGCTGAGTAGCACCAAACTGAAAACAACGATCATTTGAAATCATCTATCTGGTAAGGATAAAACTGGGCTGATTGGTAATGAAAAAGATTTCTTACTTCGTTCGTAATAACAGCAAAATAATTACTTGTTTGAACTGTAAACAATCACATCGCCCACATCAACCCGGAAAGCTGGCGCGGCATTCACAAGCTGTATTTCAACCGTATGTTTTCCTTCCGGCAACTGGTATTTCCAGCACAGTTCGTGCTTGCGGGTGGCAAATGCGGTGGGCATCAAAATTTTTTCAGGTTCCCCGCCATCAATTCTCATGGTAAGTTCGGCAACCGACTCCTCGTATTCCTTGGCGGTTTTCCGGGCCCACCCTTGCAGCACAAAACCATTACCGGTAAATTCAACCTGCACTTTTTTGTTTTGCGTGTTCAGCGTTTTACCCAC
>JBBIVS010000620.1:0-2070 GCA_037439605.1 Draconibacterium sp.
GTGGAATTGGGTTCAGTGCAAACCGGAGATTATTATACCATTTACAATATTAATGGGGGGAAGATAGTTGAAGGTAAAATCAATTCAACATTTACAACAGTAGATTTTGGAGGTTATTCCCCGGGAATTTATCTGTTGAGGGTGGTTCATGGAGAAAATGTATTTAACGAACGGATCATCAGAAAATAGTAACTCAATAAGATAATAATTCAATTTTTGGCTCTTTTAAGATTGCTTAATTCCCCTGCATTTAAAAACTCAACCTTTTTCCCGGTTTCCCGGGGCGAGAGGTTGATTTTTTTTTATAGCAGTTTGATAATTTAAAAACCACTCTGCACCAATTGTGCTTTTTTATAAAATCACCCGCAAAATGAGATTTTAAGCCCCCTTTAATTTACTTGCTGTAACTACTTTTGCCTTATCAATTATAAAACTGAAATCATGAGACTTTCTGCCGCCATTTTAATCGTTTGTTTGTTTGCCGGATGTTCGCCGAAAACCAAAACTGAGGATAAAGGAAAACAACCTGTTTCGTGGGCAATTTCATTTGCCGATGCTATTATGGCAAGGCACGACAGCCTGGTCCATTACAACAATGCGGCAATCAAATACGAGTACGACCTTGCTTTTTTAGGCAGCGCTATAGATAAACTGGGATGTACCAATAAAAAATATTCGGATTACATGCAGGCTTATATCGACTATTTTGTGCAGGACAGCGGCGTAATTCACGGACATAAAATAAACGATTACAACATCGACCGTGTTCGTCCGGGTCTGAATATGATTGACCTTTACCAGCGCACTGGAGATGAAAAGTATAAAATGGCCATTGAAACACTGGTGAAACAGATGGAAAACCAGCCCCGCACAAAATCGGGGGGATTCTGGCACAAAAGAATTTATCCTTACCAGATGTGGCTCGACGGGCTTTATATGGCATCACCGTTTTTGGCAAGGTATGCACGCGATTTTAACCAGCCAAAGTGGTTCGACGAGGTAACTTTTCAAATTAAAGTGGTTTATAAAAGAACGCTGGATGCAAATACAGGCCTGGTTTACCATGCCTGGGACGAAAGCCGCGTGGAACGCTGGTGCAACCCCGAAACCGGGCAGAGCAAACATTTCTGGAGCCGCGCCACCGGCTGGTACATGATGGCTTTGGTGGATGTGCTCGATTATTTGCCTGAAAAACATGCTGATAGGGATTCGGTTATTCTTATCCTGAATAACCTGAGCGGGGCGCTTTTAAAAGTTCAGGACGATTCTACCGGTTTGTGGTATCAGGTACTCGACATGGGCGGAAGGGAAGGAAATTACCTTGAAGCCTCGGGGACAGCCATGTTTATTTATGCGTTTGCCAAAGGCGCCAAAAACGGTTACCTCGACCAAAAATACCTTGATATTGCCAATAAAGCTTTCGACAGCATGGTAAAGGTGATGGTGAAAACCGGCGAAGACGGACTCCCTGTTTTAGCAAATACCTGCGGCGCTTGCGGCCTGGGAGGGAACCCATATCGCGAAGCGGATTACAATTATTACATAACCGAAAAACAAATAGACAACGACCAAAAAGGAGTCGCACCGTTTATTTTAGCCGCAATTGAATTGAACAAATAATAAAAACCGATGGGGGATTTTAAAAAACTGATGAAGGAGCAGGCGATGTTTCTGAAATAATATCCACTAAATTTTTCAAAATCCAAATGAGATATTTTAAACAACAGTATTTTTCAGAACAGCAGGGGCAAAGTACAATGGAACAAATGCGATTTTTTGTATTTCAGATTTTCTGTATGCAGCATCTGAAAATACAATTGCCTCATTAATGTTTTTATAGGTTTCTAACAACAGATGAAGACTTTTTAAACTTCCACCTTTACCACTTTTAACTTCAACCGGAACTATTTTCCCCTGTTTTTCAATCAGATAATCGGTTTCAGCGTTACTGCTTTTTGCTTCTCTCGACCAATAAAAAAGGTCATTACCTGTTGCTGATAAAATCTCTTGCCCAATAAATTGTTCTACCAACGCACCCTGAAAAACTGATAAAATATCTGTTTTTGAATA
>JBBIVS010000621.1:0-2062 GCA_037439605.1 Draconibacterium sp.
CAGAAATTCGATGGTGGCTTGTGCAACAGTAAGTTTTTTGGTGTTCATATTTTTTAGTTTGATTTCGTTCTGTTTGAATTAAAATGAAGTTTACTTTTTCCAATATCTTTTGAGGTTGCCAGGGCAATTCCGCGGTTTTCCTTTTCATCCACGGCGCAGTAAAAATGATATACAATACCGTCGTATTTCATAACGAATGGTTTGTGTGCGTAACGGTTATCGTAAACTTCCGACGGACTGATTAAATCTTCTCCGGACCACACTGTCCAGTTCACCAAATCGTAAGAGCAGGCAAAACGGTCGAAAGCACCCGGTTTCCAGAAGGCGCCAAAATAAAACATCACCCAAACGTCATTGATCCTTGAGATAAATGCATCACCGGAAATCCCTGTTTCGTGGTCTATTACAGGATTTTCACCAAACCGTTTCCAGTTTTTCATGTCATCAGAAACCGCCATTGCAATGCGTTCAGCTTCGGCTTTTCCTGCTGGCTTGTTGCTGCCTTTTGCATTGTAAAACATCACAAACTGATGGCCGGTGGTTTTTTCCTTATCCCATATAACGGAACTTTTGTAAATAGTTTCACTGTCGTACCAACGAACATCCTTGTCGTAAACCGAAAGAACGGGTTGCGGGAGCCGCTGCCATTCGGTTGCTTCGTTTAACTTTTCAGAGAAAGCAATCCCAATCCCGAGTTTCCCCGCTTCGTATCCCTGCGAACTGCCTCCGAGGTACGACATCCAGTATTTTTCATTCTGAACTTCGTACGTGCCACCCCAGTTAAAATCCTGCAAGGCAATGTACCCGGCTTTCTGGTTTGCATCCCACGTATTTTCGGTGAATGACATTAACCTTCCCTTGGTTTTCCAGTTCAATAAATCATCGCTTTGTGCCAGCCAGGTTTCATAACCTTTTCCGTCGAAAACAATGTACGTCATGTACCACGAATCCTTAAACCTGAAGATACTTGGGCTGTCCATCATTTTTGAGTTATCGGGCGGAACCATCACAAGTCCGTATTTGTAAGGAGTTTTTATCTCTTCGTAGATTTTTTGCATCTCTTCATCCGACACCTGATTTTGAGCAATAATCGTTTTTCCTGCCGCCAAAACAGAAAAAAGTAAAATCGCTTTCAGAAGAGTGGCTAACTCACTTTTCAAAACCAGGCTGATGATTTGCAACTGATACATTTTCAGATTGATTAAAAACCTCCCCGTGATTCGATAAACGCCAGAATTTCCTTTTCGTAAGGATTAAAATTGGCACAACCCAGTTGGGTTACAACATGCGCGCCGCAGGCATTTCCCATCCGGCAGCATTTATACAAATCCCACCCTTTCAGGAAACCGTAAATAAATCCGGCGCCAAAAGCATCGCCCGCACCCAGCACATTTACCACTTCCACCGGAAATCCGGGAACTTCCTGAATTGTTCCGTCGGGCAGATAAACAACTGCACCTCGCGAACCGGTTTTAATGATAAGAGAATCAACGCCCAGTTGTAAAATCCCTTTAATTGCCTCCTGAATATTACCTTTTATTTCGGGAGCAGAAATTTGCTGGTGACTGATATTCAGTTGCGATTTATCGGAAAGATAGGCAGCCAGAATTTCTTCTTCTGTTCCCAATACGACATTTACATTTCGCATAAAAGCACGGGTTGTAACGCCAAACGCGCGGATATCGTGCCACTGGTCGGCCCTGAAGTCAAGGTCCAAAACTACAGGAATTTCATTTTTCCGCGCAATTTCGGCAGCCAGAAATGCAGCGCTCCGGGTAGGTTCCATGTTTAATGCTGTTCCCGAAACCTCAAGCAACCTCGATTTTTCGATTTCTGCATTTAAAACCTGGTCGATATTGATTTGCGAATCGGCACAGTTATCGCGGTAATAAACCAGCGGAAAACGGTCGGGTGGTTCAATTCCGAGAAGAACTGCCGAACTTCGGGTTCCTTCAATAACGCGCACATTTTCAGTCCGCACATTTTCCTTGCGTAAAAAGTTGAGGATAAAATCGCCAACTTTATCTTTTCCCACGCCTGAAAGCAGCGAAGCAGTCAATCC
>JBBIVS010000622.1:0-2049 GCA_037439605.1 Draconibacterium sp.
TGTCCTTAAAAATCTGAGCCAATCGGTCGGCTACTTTTTTGTTAATGTGACTGCTGATTTTTTTCACATTCGAATCGCTTTGCAAATATGAACGCGAAACATTCAGCGGAATATCCGGAGAATCGAGGACACCGTGCAACAGCGTTAAAAACTCGGGCACAATTCCTTCAACCGAATCGGTAACAAAAACCTGATTGCTATACAATTGTATTTTGTTTTTCTGAACTTCGAAATTGTTTTTGATTTTCGGGAAATAGAGAATCCCTGTCAAGTTGAAAGGATAATCGACATTTAAATGAATATTGAAAAGCGGCTCGTCGGCCATCGGGTAAAGTTTCCGGTAAAAGCTTTTGTAATCTTCATCTTTTAAATCGGCGGGCGCTTTTGTCCAGGCGGGAGAGGTTTCATTAATCTGGTCATCCTCTTCTGTATCAACCTGTTTGCCGTCTTTCCACTCTTTTTTCTTCCCAAAAATCACAGGAACGGGCAAAAACGAGCAGTATTTATTCAGAATTTCCCTAATTTTTATTTCTTCCAGAAATCCTTTTTCCTCCTCGCTGATATACATGATGATATCAGTACCAACTTCTTCTTTTTCAGTTTCATCTAACGTGAATTCCGGACTTCCGGTGCAACTCCATTTTACGGCTTTTGCGCTTTCTTTGTATGATTTGGTAACAATTTCAACTTTTTCCGACACCATAAAAGAACTGTAAAATCCAAGACCGAAATGGCCAATTATGGCGTGCGCGTCGTTTTTGTATTTTTCCAGAAAATCGTTAGCGCCGGAGAAAGCAATCTGGTTGATATACTTTTCAATTTCATCGGCAGTCATTCCAATTCCGTTATCCGAAACGGTAATTGTTTTCTTTTTGGGATTTAACTTAACAATTACCTTGAGGTTTGTAACATCGCCTTTAAATTCATCTTTTGATGCAAGGGTTTTTAACTTTTGGGTTGCATCAACCGCATTCGAAACAATTTCCCGCAAAAAGATATCGTGGTCTGAATAAAGAAACTTTTTAATAATCGGGAAAAGGTTTTCGCTGGTTACTCCTATTTTTCCTGTTTGCATATTATTTGATTTTTAATGTTGTTATTGTTTGGCGGGCTAAATTCAAACAATATGCCATTTCAGGTTTCGTGACGAAATGTCACCGGCATATAAATGTAAATCGGACAAAAAATTACATTCAGGCTAATTGTCGAAATATTATTCTTAGTTTCTGCAAAGAAAAGACATTTACCGTTACTTCCCATAATTCAATGTCAGCTCTTTCAGACAAAACAACTTAAACTAAAAATTATGACTTTACTCCTCAAATTGATTCAAACAAAGTAACTTACTTTGTGCCTGAAATGAATTTGTATTATGGGTGAACTTGAAAAATACTTCGAAAAGTTTCGCAAAAACATTTTAGGTATCGACCACACTTTTCAATCTCCTTACGGAGAACAAAAAATTATTTACGGCGACTGGATTGCCAGCGGCCGCTTGTACGCACCGATTGAAGATAAGATTACAAACGTCATTGGTCCGTTTGTGGGCAATACCCACACCGAAACCAGCGAAACCGGGATTCGAATGACACAGGCTTACCTGAAATCGCACCAGCTTATTAAACAGCATGTAAATGCCGGGCCAAACGATGTAATTATTACTTCAGGTTCAGGAATGACAGATGTAATTAATAAGTTTCAGCGAATTTTAGGGTTGAAATACTGCGGAAAAATTACACACAAGGGCTGTGTTGCCGAACGTGAAAGGCCTGTGGTTTTTATAACCCACATGGAACACCATTCTAATCAAACCTCGTGGTACGAAACCAACGCCGATGTTGTGGTGATTGAACCCGGCGAAGGATTGCTGGTTGACACGGATAATTTACGTAAAGCATTGCTTGGCTACGAAAACAGGCCATTTAAAATCGGTTCGTTTACAGCTTGTTCAAATGTAACCGGAGTAAGAACGCCGTTTTACGAAATGGCTAAAATTATGCACGAACACGGCGGAGTGTGTTTTATCGATTTTGCAGCATCGGCGCCTTA
>JBBIVS010000623.1:0-2046 GCA_037439605.1 Draconibacterium sp.
CCCGACCCTCCCGATGCTAATCGGGATGCTCTGAACCAGCTGAGCTAACCGCCCTGATATGTATTGTTGTTTATGAACGAACTCCCCTTTTCAGAAAAGCGTTGCAAATATAAAATGTATTTTCAGTTCTGCAAAAAATTTGTCACAATTAAATTACAAAATCTCGGCTACCACAAATGTGCTGCCGCCTACAAAAATCAAATCGTTTTTACCAGCATTTTCCTTAGCTGCATTAAAAGCCTCTGCAACAGTTGAGTAACTCTCCCCTTTCAGTCGAAAACCGGCTGCTTTTTGAGCCAGTTCCTGTTCGTTCATGGCCCGTGGAATGTCGGCGCGGGTGAAATAATATACAGCATCTTTGGGTAAAATACTTAGAACGGCATTCTGATTTTTGTCGGCAACAACCCCAAACACAAAATGAAGTGTTTTGTGTGGAGTGTTTTTGATCTGGTTCACCACCATTTTTATCCCATCTTCATTATGCCCGGTATCGCAAACCGTTAGCGGATTATTCCCGATAATCTGCCAGCGCCCCATTAAACCGGTTAATTTTGCTGCATTTGCCAATCCTTCGTAAATATTTTCCTTTGAAATTTTCCATCCTTTTTCAATTAAAATTTTCAACGACTTTAAAACTACCGGTACATTTCTAACCTGATACATTCCCAGTAAATCAAGTTTAATTTCGGGGAAAACCATTTCACCGTTTCGTTCAATATTCAAAATTTGCTTTCCGTCCAATCCTAACATAGAATAGGTAGCAACATATTCCTGATCGGCAAAAAACAGCGATGTTTGTATTCTTTGGGCGGTATCTGTAAAAACTTTTTCTGTTTCATTTTGCGTTAATCCAATCACTGCAGGCACATTCGGTTTTATAATTCCAGCCTTTTCTGCAGCTATCTTTTCAAGTGTATCGCCCAGTAAATTAGTGTGATCCAATCCAATATTGGTTATCACGCTCACCTCCGGAGTAATAATATTGGTTGAATCAAGCCTGCCACCTAAACCAACTTCAATAATGGCAATATCAACCTCTTGTTTTGCAAAATAATCGAAGGCCAATGCCGCAGTCAGTTCAAAAAAAGAAGGTTCGATATTCCAAAGATTATTTTTAACCGGATAATTTTCAACCCACTCAATAACTTCCTGTTCAGAAATCATTTGTCCGTTGACTTTTATCCGTTCCCTGAAATCCTTTAAATGTGGCGATGTATATAGTCCGGTTTTATAACCCGCCGCCTGAAAAACGGCTGCCAGTATATGCGAAACTGAACCTTTGCCATTTGTGCCAGCAACATGAACAGTTTTGTAATTCCGGTGGGGGTGTCCAAAAATCTCATCCAGCTTCAAGGTATTTTCAAGGCTGTTTTTGTAAGCAGCTTCACCAATGCGGTGAAACATGGGCAAACGCTCAAAAAGATATTGCAATGTTTCCTTATAATTCACTTCGAAATATTTATCAACCGTTGCAAGTTAATTAATTTATGGGTTTTGCATAATTCAATCTTTGCAATTTTGATATTTTTAGAGCATACAATATTTACAAATATGCTAAGCAAAACCAAAAAAAGTAAAATCTTCATTCTCGACACAAATGTAATTTTACACGACCACACTTGCATCTATCAGTTCCAGGAAAATGATATTATTCTTCCGATTGTTGTATTGGAGGAACTTGACAAATTTAAGCGTGGTAATGATTTGATTAATTTTCAGGCGCGTGAGTTTACCCGGCTACTAGACGAAATTGTTGGCGACGAACTGTTTAACGGAGGGAAACAACTTGGCCCGGGATTAGGAAAACTTCGCATAGAAACCGGCAAACCCTTTTCGGATATTCTGAAAGAATCGTTCAGGGAAGATATTCCCGACCACCGTATTCTTTCCATTGCTGACTATACCTCAAAAGCTTATCCAAACCGGAAAACGATTCTTGTCAGCAAGGATATCAACCTCAGGATGAAGGCCAAATCTTTGGGAATTCAGGCTGAAGACTACAAAACCGACCAGGTAACCGACGAAAATGTACTCGACAAAACAGTT
>JBBIVS010000624.1:0-1249 GCA_037439605.1 Draconibacterium sp.
TGGCACCGGGTGTTCCCGACGGGGCTGATACAACAAGTCCAGCACTTTTCCCTGCAATGCCTGATCGACCGAGGTAACAGGGACATTAGCAATCATGTTGCCTTTTACCTGAAAAGAAGATCCGGTTATTTCGTTTTTTAATTTTTTATTGTAACCAAGGGCAATTATTTCTTCGATTCCAATATAATCGGTTTTAAGCGATACGTTTATTGTGTTTGATGAAATTGGAATTTCAAGCGTCTTCATGCCTACAAAAGAGAAAACAAGGGTTTGGGAATTTTGAGGGATTTCCAGTTCATAAACACCATCGGTATTTGTGATTGTGCCGTAACCCGAACCTTTAACAACCACCGAAACCCCCTGAATAGCGGCGCCATCATTTAAGTTGGTTACTTGGCCTTTAATAATGGAATTTTGAGCATTGAGGTGTTGAAAATGGAGAAATAAAACAATCAAAATCAGTACACAAACGAACTTCATTAATTTATCAAAAGTTTAAAAATTAGTTCTCGGTAATAGCAAACATATATATTTTTTAAAAGCAAATTACGCGCAGTTCCATAAATATTAACAATTATAATCATTTAAAAACAATCCTGCTGATAATCAGAATTCACGCAGATTAAAAATAATTTTGCCTGAGGATAACTTGCTGCCTGCAAATTGTTATTTTAGTGCTTTGGTAAACTAAAATTAAACCTGATGAAAAGAATTACAATTCTGTTTTTTCCCCTGTTTTTTTCATTAATTTTCTGTTTTGCGCAGGAAAAGGTAAACGTTGTCGTTATTGGCGCCCACCCCGACGATTGCGATATTGATGCCGGAGGAACTGCCATTTTGTTGGCAAAAGCCGGGCACAATGTGTTGTTTGTTTCGGTAACCAACGGCGATGCCGGGCACCATGAAAAAGGAGGCGGGGCGCTTGCAAAAATTCGCCGTGCCGAATCTGAGGAAGCGGGAAAACGGTTTGGCGTAAAATACGTAGTTTTAGATAACCACGATGGCGAACTGATGCCAACGCTCGATATCAGGCTAAATGTCATCCGGTTAATCAGGCAATGGAATGCCGATGTTGTAATTGGCCCGCGCCCTAACGATTATCACCCCGACCACCGGAACACAGCGATTTTACTTCAGGATGCTGCATATATGGTAATTGTTCCAAACGTTGCTCCCGACACGCCGCCGTTGAAAAAGAACCCTGTTTTTCTTTATACCGAAGATGGTTTCCAGAAACCAACTCCTTTTC
>JBBIVS010000624.1:1266-2028 GCA_037439605.1 Draconibacterium sp.
TGATATTACTTCTGTTTTCGACCAGAAAATTTATGCAATGGCTGCCCATGAATCTCAGTTTTTTGAATGGTTGCCATGGACTTCGGGGAAACTGGACCAGGTTCCGAAAACCGAAGAAGAACGTTTAAAATGGCTTGCTGAATGGAGAAACCCGAAAATTAACAACAATGTGAAAAAGTCGCTTGAAAAGTGGTATGGCTCCGTAAAAGCCGACAACGTAAAACATGCCGAGGCATTCGAAATCTGCGAATACGGCAGGCGGCCTTCGGATGAAGAAATCAGGAAGTTGTTTCCGATGCTGGCAAATGATTAATTTATTTTACTGAATTGCAACCAGTCGATTCCTGCCATATTTCCGGGTTTTGCATTTTTATTGGCGCCCAAAATTTTTAATGAAAGTATATTTTCCCCTTCGCTTAAAACCTGTGTTCCCAAATCAACCTGAAAAGATTTAACACCTTCTTCAATGAAGCCATCGAATTTTGATCCAACCGTGATTCCGTTGATTGATATTTGAATAATTCCGTAATCAACAGCTTTCGTAAGATTTGCTGTAACTTTGAATTTCCCGGTTTGGTTTAAAATGAACTTGGCAATCAGTTCGCTGCCAACTTCACCACCGCGCCACCAAAGCTGACTGTCGCGGCTCCAGCCAAAACTGCCTGATTGTGTGGCAGCAGTTCCGGAACCAACTGAAACAACTTCAAGAAATTCGCCTTCCATTTTTCGTGTTTCATCAACAACAGGTTTGTAAATATCTGT
>JBBIVS010000625.1:0-218 GCA_037439605.1 Draconibacterium sp.
TCCTTTTCCGAAATCATTATTCTGTCGGGGCGTAAAATTTTTTTGCTGGTTAACAGGCTTCGTTCGTTCAGAATTTGATATTTTCCGCTAAACCAATCCGAAATCAATGGATTTTCAAAACTGATTTTTATTGCTTCCTGAATTTCATCCAGTTCAATTTCGCTGATTTTCCCGTCGGCCAACGCTTTGATACAAGCGCTTTCAACATCAGCTTTGGT
>JBBIVS010000625.1:246-472 GCA_037439605.1 Draconibacterium sp.
TTTTTTACAGCCACCGTTCTTTCTCCTGTAATCAGAAAATCTTCACCCGAATTGCGCAACTTCACCCTTTCGCTGAAATCGTTAAACTGGTAATTTTCAATGATGACTGATTTTGATGATTCTGATTTTTTATTATCTGCCTGAATGGAACCCAATTGAAAAACGGTTTTGTCCTCATTCCAGCAATCAGAAAAAAGTTGTACCGAACCCATATTTTCGAGCGCTT
>JBBIVS010000625.1:506-2087 GCA_037439605.1 Draconibacterium sp.
TCATTGTTGTTTTTTGTCTCTTTGGGTTGGGGGCAGTGAACAATCAATTCCGATTTTGCCCGTGTAAAAGCCACGTATGCCATGTTAAAAATATCGATAAAATGGTTTGCTGACTCTTCGTAAAAGTCGTTTTTAAACAGGCTTTTTTTCATGTCCTTGCCAGCCACAACCGGTAACAACGGAAACTGGTCAAACGGCGCTGTTTCGGGCTTGCACCACAGAACAGGCGCATATTTTCCGTTTTGCCCTATTCTCCAGTCAAACCAGGGAACTAAAACCGCTTTAAATTCAAGCCCTTTCGATTTGTGAACGGTTAGCAATCGGATGGAATCAATCTCCTCGTTTACGTTCACCGAAGTGAAAAGCCCGGTTTCGTTCCACCAAAACAACAGGTTTGAGAGGTCGTTGGAAAGCGACGATTTCAGTTCACCGGCTTTGTCAATGAGGGTTTGGATAAACGGCAACTCAGTTTCAATTTCAAAAAGCTGAAACACTGAGCAGATTTGTACAATGGCTTCGTCGAGCGAGGTGAGCAACACTTTTTTCTTAATCAACTCAATTCTCGGCGCCAGCTCATTTTCGAAAACAGAATTGAATTCGTTGTTAAAAACCTGGTCTGAAAAGGCTGAATTATCCTGATTTTGTTCATCAGGTTTTCCCCTTTTTTGAAGTTCGGGTTTTAACCAGTTTGCCCAATGATTGATGAGCGCGACTTTTGTAATTTCATTACCAGGATTGATAATGAAACTGATGGTGTCGATTACAGTTAAAACCCCCTGTGAAGCAAACAGGAACAGCGATTCGTTGGAAAGTACCGACAGATTGTATTTCGAATTTTCGGGTAATCCTGCAGCACTTAAAAACTCCTCAATAATTGGTGTCCCTTCCTTATTTCTGCGGATGAGAATGGCAATTTCAGAAGCTTTTATTCCTTTATCCTGCAACTGTTTTACCTGTTCGACCATCATTTTTGGCGAGTCCTCTTTAAAATTCTCCTCCTCAAAAAACCTGATTTTCACAAATCCCTTTTGTTCTGCCTTTGGATTGCCGGGTTTTTGTGCAATCGAACTGGTTGTTTTTCGAAACCTCTGAACAGAGTTGTCGTTGTCGTCAATTGTTCTGAAAAGTATTTCTTCAAAAACAGCTTTCAGGTTTTCAAAAACATGGTTGTTAAAATCGATGATATTTTTATCGCTCCGCCAGTTTTTATCCAATTCGTGTTCATCAATTTGACTTTCAGTAAAATCGGAATAAATTTGTTCGGCCAAAATCCGGTAGTCGCTGTTTCGCCAGCGGTAAATGGCTTGTTTTACATCGCCCACCAGCAGGTTTTTATTTCCTTCGGCAAGCGAATTCATAATCAGCGGCCTGAAATTATGCCACTGCAAACCCGATGTATCCTGAAATTCGTCGAGCATAAAATGGTTGTAATAACTGCCGGTTTTTTCGTAAATAAAAGGTGAGTCGCTTTGCCCGATGATTTTACTTAAAAGCAGGTTTGAATCGGACAATTGCAGAACTCCTTTTTCGTGGAGCAGCAATTTAATTTCCTCTTTTAAATCGGTCAAAATTCCCAGCATC
>JBBIVS010000626.1:0-2854 GCA_037439605.1 Draconibacterium sp.
TGGGCGAAGTATAACAGTGCCGATTTCAGCGACGCGGAGGCGCTGGCGCCGGACAGCAACGTTTTGCGCCGCTTAACAGCTGGCCTGATAATGTCAACCTCGACAAGGCCCGAAGATTGCTTTGGCCAATCAAACAAAAATATGGTAAAAAAATATCGTGGGCCGATTTAATGATACTTGCAGGTAACGTTGCACTTGAATCGATGGGCTTCAAAACCTTCGGATTTGCCGGGGGACGAGAAGATGTCTGGGAACCTGAAGAAGATGTGTATTGGGGTACAGAAACCAAATGGCTGGAAAACGACGAACGTAACCTTGACCTCACCGAAGTTGACAATCCGCTTGCTGCCATTCAAATGGGGTTAATTTATGTAAACCCTGAAGGTCCCGGCGGAAATCCGGATCCTTTGGCAGCGGCTAAAGATATCCGTAACACCTTTGCGCGTATGGCCATGAATGATGAAGAAACCGTAGCGCTGATTGCAGGTGGGCACACATTTGGAAAAACCCATGGAGCCGGTGATGCTTCGCATGTGGGGCCTGAACCCGAAGCTGCACCAATTGAAGAACAGGGACTCGGATGGAAAAGTTCGTTTGGCGCTGGAAAAGGCGGTGACACCATTTCCAGCGGCTTGGAAGTGACCTGGACACAAACTCCGGCAAAATGGAGTTACTACTTTTTCGAAAACCTGTTTAAATTCGAATGGGAACTGACAAAAAGCCCCGCAGGTGCTTATCAGTGGGTTGCAAAAAATGCCGGCGAAATAATGCCCGACGCACACGATCCATCAAAAAAACACGCGCCAACAATGCTTACTACCGACCTTTCGCTTCGGTTCGATCCTGAATATGAAAAGATTTCAAGACGTTTTTATGAGCATCCGCTTGAATTTGCCGATGCATTTGCACGTGCATGGTTTAAACTGACTCACCGCGATATGGGGCCAAAAGCACGTTATCTGGGACCTGAAGTGCCCAAAGAAGAACTGATCTGGCAAGACCCGATTCCGGCAGTAAATCACCCGTTGGTTGATGAAAATGACATTACTACGTTAAAAGCTACAATCTTAAATTCAGGCCTTTCAGTTTCTCAACTGGTGTCAACAGCCTGGGCCTCTGCATCCACTTTCCGGGGTTCCGACAAACGCGGTGGCGCAAATGGCGCACGCATTCGTCTTTCGCCCCAAAAACATTGGGCAGTGAACAATCCGGTTCAACTGGCAAATGTTTTGGAAAAACTGGAAGCCATTCAAAAAGAATTCAATACTGCTCAAACCGGTGGCAAAAAAATTTCGCTTGCCGACCTGATTGTACTGGCAGGTTGTGCCGGAGTTGAAAAAGCGGCCAAAGATGCTGGCTTTGATGTAACGGTACCATTCGCACCGGGGCGCATGGACGCATCGCAAGAGCAAACCGATGTGGAATCTTTCGCAGTTCTTGAGCCGGCAGCCGATGGTTTCAGAAATTATCTGAAGAAAAAGTTCACCGTTTCAACAGAAGAACTACTGGTTGACAAAGCCCAACTGCTAACATTAACCGCTCCGGAAATGACTGTTCTTGTGGGAGGTATGCGCGTTTTAAACACAAACTTCGACAATTCAGCACATGGAGTTTTTACGAATCGCCCGGGAGTGCTGACCAACGATTTCTTTGTCAACCTGCTCGATATGAGTACAGCCTGGATGCCTGCAACAGAGGACAAAGAGTTATTTAACGGACGTGACCGCAAAACAGGTGAATTGAAATGGACAGGAACCCGTGTTGATCTGATTTTTGGTTCAAACTCTGAACTCAGAGCCCTTGCCGAAGTTTACGGAAGCGCCGATGCAAAGGAAAAGTTTGTAAACGACTTCGTGGCAGCCTGGAACAAAGTGATGAACCTTGATCGTTTCGATTTGGTTTGACTAAACCGGAATATCGGTAAGGCTTAAAAAAGAGGGGCAATAAAATGATTGCCGGTTTAAAAAATTATAACATTTAAAATTTATAAGAATGGAAGAAAATCAAGTATTCGGGATGCCAAGAATTGGCGACAAAGCGCCTGAATTTAAGGCAGTAACAACCCAGGGAGAAATTAATTTCCCCGCTGATTATGCCGGAAGTTGGGTAATTTTATTCAGCCACCCGGCTGATTTTACACCTGTTTGCACATCGGAATTTATGACATTTGCAAGCCTCGAAGAAAAATTCAACGAAGCCAACTGCAAGCTGGTAGGACTCTCGGTTGATGGTTTATACAGCCACATTGCCTGGTTACGCACGATTAAGGAAAAAATCGAGTACAAGGGAATGAAAAATGTGGAAGTAACGTTCCCACTCATCGAAGACATTACCATGAATGTTGCCAAAAAATATGGTATGATGATGCCGGGCGAAAGCAGCACAAAAGCCGTTCGCGCTGTATTTGTAATCGACCCGGTTGGCGTAATCCGCACCATTATTTATTACCCGCTGAGTTTAGGCCGCAATTTCGATGAGTTGTACCGGGTTGTGCTTGCACTGCAAACTGCCGACGAATTTAAAATTGCTACCCCTGCCGATTGGCGTCCGGGCGATGACGTAATTGTGCCGCCTGCCGGTTCTTGCGGCGTGGCTAAAGACCGCATGGAAGGTAAAGAAGAAATGAAATGTTATGACTGGTTCTTCTGCACCAAAAAGCTTGATAAGGAAACTGTTCTCGACAGGATTTTGAACAAACAGGCTTAATTTCGGGAAGATATATTTGAGCGGGTTGCGGGTCTTAATAAATCGCAATCCGCTTTTTTTATTGTCTATTCGGCAAGCAAGGTCCATCCTGCAATCCAGTTGTCTTCGCCAAAAGCGCCCTTAAAGTTAACCTTTTGAAAACATTGAT